>NZ_JBPLBG010000007.1:0-117582 GCF_054039255.1 Candidatus Harpocratesius sp. | reverse complement strand
TTTTCTCTATTCAGTTGTAAAAAATAATAGAATAGAATTGAGTTCTAATATGCCTTATTTTGATATTGATGAGTTAAACTTGCAAAAAAACCGCTATACAGAGTGTGTAATCTCGCTTAGAATTATTAAAAGTACATTTCTTGGCGGTGTCGCGGATTTTTCCATGTTTACCAATTGTACAGAAATCAGTATTCAAAATTGTAATCTTCAAAAAATCGTGGCTTGGCCTCCAAATATCAAAAAAATTAAATTATCTACCTGCAAAAATCTCCGTTCTATTCCTGTAGAAGGCACTCATTACCAATTTCTTAAAGAAATCTTTTTTTCAAAAATTAATCTTGAAAATTGGAATATTGATTTTAAAACTTGTTTTAATCTTAATAAAATAACCATTTATGGGCCAATACCAAATGTTCCAACACTTCCACCTTTTACCAAAATTCCTCAAAATTGGGCACTGTGCTTTACTCTTGATGAATTGAATTTGAGATACTTAAATCATTTAAACGAAATCCCAATAGAGTTTGCATTCATGCCTAATATCCAAATTTCTATATGCGATTGCTCCAATTTTCCAAATCTCTCATTTCTTCCTGTAGATTTCTGGACTATTACTGAAGTCATAGTCTATTCAGACAGACTAAAAAAAGTGGTAAAAAAACTACACCCTCGCGCTTTAAAAAATGAGAACAGAGAATTGTATGAAAGATTTTCTAAAAAACTCTTAGTAGAACGCGATTTTGTTTGTCTTGATGATATTCGATGGAGTCGAGAAAGAATTCAATATATGAAATATGTAGAATCAATGATTCCTAAACTGAAAGATCCTTCATTACAGAAATATATAAGGTCGTTCGTTTGTTTTTGGAGACCGAGAATTACATTAAATAACGATTTCGATATATTTCTTTAACATAATAATCAATATTTGTTCTGAATCAGAAAGACCAAAATAAACAAATCTGTTTAAATTAAAAAGTATTGATATATCCTATATTAAATTCCCAGTAAATTAAGAATCTCTAAGTCTTGATTTTATCTGTAAGCTCGCTTTTTGGGACAAAATATATAATTATCAGTAATATTTCGATCAACCCTGTAATAGTAAATGTATATAAGGTTCTCCACATATTCTTGCTTTCTAATTCTTTTTGCTATGTATAATTAATAATATACTTTAACATCAGACAATATAGGATGAATGAAGCAAAAATAAGCCCAATTATTATCCACGATTCTAAATAGTCGGAGAAAGCTGCCAATATTCCACCTGGAATAAATGTTCCGATGAACACATAATAAGCCCTTTTAATATAATCATTTGATGAATAGGTATATGCGTCTCTTATAAATTTAATTTGCTGAAAACTTAAATAAAGCAAGCCTAAATTGATTATTAAGAATAATATTATGATAATATTCCCGAATAAATCATCATTAATAATTGGAATTATAGTAATCGTCCAAATCGCAATCACAAACAGCAATTGATAAAAAATTGATAACAATCGCAAGTTTTTCGCAAATTTAAACAGATTTTCATTCACAATCGAGAATATTCTTTTTCATTTTTTTCATATTTAAATTTAAGTAAATAAGAATCATATACAAAAGCCGCAAATAAGTTTTTTCAAATTTTTTGAAGAAAAAAACTTTGTCTAAACAAATTTCCCCATTTATCATAAGGAAAATATTCTTATTCATTTTCGCTTTCACATACTTAGTTACTGTCCGATGATATGGAGTGATAGCCCGCTCTTTCAATTTCAGCCGGAGCGGGGAAATCCATAGATGGACTAAAAACATCAATTAATTTCGTACTACCCAATAGCTACAAATTAACATTTCCAAAAAACACCAGTTCTTAATCATGGATTTGACAAATTATGTCTAAAGACCCAAATGAAATACGAATTGGAGTTTTCCCTTGTGATTGTGGAATTAATATAGCAGGCGTTGTACACATGGACGAAGTGGTTGAATTTTCCAAAACACTTCCAAATGTATACTATGCGGAACGATATCTCTCCCTTTGAACTACGTCCGGAGCCGATTTCATTCGCAAAGCAGTAGAAGACTATGATCTTAATCGTGTGGTCGTTGCAGCATGCACTCCGAAAACGCATGAACCAGTTTTTCGAGCAGTTTTGAAAGACTGCGGGCTTGATCCGTCCTTTCTGGAGTTCGTAAATATTCGGGAACATTCCAGTTTTGTTCATCAAAAAAATCGGGATGATGCTACTACCGTTGCTAAAGAACAAATTCGAGCAGGTGTGGCTAGAGCCGCCCGCTTGGAAATCGTACCTGAAAAAATTGTTCCTGTGAGCGATGCAGTTCTTGTCATTGGTGGTGGTGTTGCTGGATTACAATCTGCTCTTGATTTAGCCAATCAAGGACATAGAGTGTATCTGGTTGAACAAAATCCGACAATTGGTGGCAAAATGAGCATGCTGGATCGTACTTTCCCCACAGATGATTGTAGTATTTGAATATTGGGGCCCGTTATGCTTGAAACGCAACGAAATCCGAATATTGAATTATTTACCCTTTCTGAAGTCGTAGATGTGCAAGGCTATGTTGGAAATTTCGAAATCGAGATTCTTCAACATGCTCGGTATACTAATAACGATTGTAATGGGTGTGGTTCATGTTTCGAAGTTTGTCCTGCGAGTAATCCTTGTGGTTTTGATCAAGGAATGAAGCCTCAGCAGGCGATCTATCTTGCTTTCTCACAAGCGGTGCCCATGCGAGCTCAAATCGATATGGATGCGTGTATTAAGTGTGGTAATTGTCAAAACGTGTGTGAATTGCATGCTGTAAACTTTGACCAAAAAGATACACGATTTAAGGTAAAAGTCGGAGGGATTATCATGGCAACTGGTTGGGATGAATACGAGCCCGAGTATGGCTATTTAGGTTATGGTAAATTTGAAAATGTCATAACCCAGCTCTCATTAGAAAGGATGCTTGCTCCAAATGGACCCGTGGTTGGTCATCTTCATCGACCATCTGATGGGAAGCCTCCTGAAAGTGTGTTATTTGTTCAGTGCGTCGGTTCACGTGATATAAACCGAAATGTTTACTGTTCAAGTGGAGTATGCTGTATGGTGAGCATTAAAAATGCCAAACTCGTGAAAAGTCATGATCCATCAATTGACGTGGTGGTGGCCTACATCGATATACGAGCAGCTGGTAAGGGTTATGAAGAATATTATGCAGCAGCTCGAAAAGAGGGTGTGAAATTTATCCGATCGAAAGTAGGTCGTATTCGGGAAGATTCTCGAACAGGGAATCTTAAGGTAGTTTTAGAAGATACTCTTAGTCCGGATAAAACCATTCGTGAATATGAATTTGATATGGTTGTGTTGTCGGCAGCAATGATGCCTTCACGCACCTTTGATAAGTTAAATGAGGTCATGAATCTTTCAAAGCATCCCAGTGGTTTCTTAAAGGAGTTCCATCAACGTCTTAATACGGTAGATACCGATGTACCAGGAATTGTTCTTGCTGGAGCATGTCATGGACCAAAAGCTATTTCAGAATCCATTATGCAGGCAAAAGGGGCATCATCATCTATAGGAAAATTGCTCTCTAATGGCGAATATCGAATAAGTCTCATTCGTGCGATATCGGATGAAACTAAGTGCGCTCGATGTGGGATGTGCGCTGATGCGTGTACCTACCATGCAATAACGATTAGCCAAGAAAAAGGAGCAATTGTAGATAATATTCTATGTCGAGGTTGTGGTTTATGTGTCTCGGTTTGTCCCAGCGAAGCAATTACAGTTCGGTATTATCGTGGTGAGCAATACGAAAGCCAAATTGATGCAATTTTAATGGATGCCTTAAAAGAAGGAGGCAGTTCATAAGATGTCCGAATTTAATCCCCGTATAGTGGCGTTTTTGTGCTGGAAATGAGGATACGGTGCAGCAGATATGGCTGGTACAATTCGTGCCCAATATCCTGCCAGTATTCGACCAGTTCGGGTATTATGCACAGCTCGCGTTAGTGCGGATATGGTTATGCGCGCCTTCAATAAGGGTGCCGACGGAATCATTATTGGTGGATGACATATCCATGAATGCGATTTTAACAAAGGTAATGAATATGCTCAGAAATTGGTTGCATATTTGCAAGATATATTAGAAACCATTGGATTAGAGCGTGAACGCATTCGAATGATATTCGTCAGTGCTGCTGAGGGGGAGAGGTTCAGACAATTTGCAGTAGAGATGGATAACACAATACGAAAATTGGGACCCTCCAAATTGCATCAATTTCAAATCGAGGCTACCGCTAAAGCCGCCGCAAAAGCACGGAAAAAAGCCAGTAAAACAAAATAAACGCTATTGATTACATATCGCTCTGTCTCGATGGTGCAGATGAATGTTTGCCGTAAACTTTGTGGCAAACAGGATGGATCCTGCAAGGATGACAACCCATCGAGTTCGACCAGAAAAAAGTTAAAATTCATGAATTATCCGCGATATACTTTGTAAACATATCGCAATATTATTTTTTCTTTCTATTCGTATAATTTTAATGTTTCAAATCAAATCAATTCTATTTTTGTTGCTTATTTTTATTGCTTATTTTATTGCATAATATTTGATTTTTCAATTTATCTTATATAATTAGAATATTGATTAAAATTACTTCTAAAATGTTTTTTTGAGCGAGTTTTTTTACCATAACGTCTATTCTGCTTTCCTTTGAAAATATTGCGTTCATCTATATCATTATTTACGAGATGAATGTGATTTCTATGATTTCTATGATTTTTGTGATTTTTCTGATTTTTCTGATTTTTGTAATTTTTGTGATTTTTCTGATTTTTATGGATTTTATTGATTGGTTTTTTTGAATTTTGGTTTACTTCACTTTTTTTCAACAGCGCAATTTTTCTGGATTTTTGAACACGGTCAAATTCTTCGAGTACACATACAGGAATTATTAGTTGAATTTTCTCATTTAGAAAGATTTCTTTGATAAATTGAGCATATTTTTTGTTATTATCTAGAATGTGGAACAAAACATTTGTATCTATGATAAAAGTGCCCGATAAATGAAGTCGATTAATCTCAAAAGCATGATCAACTTCGATACTAAGTTCATTTTGAAGGCTCAAAAGTAAATCATTATCGTAAGAAATGACTTTCCAACCATAAATTTTTGCATATAATCCTATTAAGCAATCCACTCTTGATGCTTGTTTTTTGTGGTTTTTTTCGAATTTTTTGATCATTTTGATTAATGGATATAAATCTTTGTTTAGTTCAGAAGGGGCTTTAAAAATTGCAAATTTATTATAATATCTAAAAGGGATATTAAATTTTCCTGCAAATCTGAAAAATGCATTATAATTTGTTGCAGGTTTTAAACACTTATAGGCGGGATATTCAGAGCAATAATTTTTAATGTGCTTTAACACTTTTTCTCCATTTTCAATTGCATCAAAAATATTACCAAAAAAGGTTAAATCATCAAAGTGGAAGAAGGGAAGGTGCGACATTTTCTACATAAATTAACCGACAAAAAAAAAATGAATCTATATATGTTAGCATTTTTATAGAACTATTGAATTATAAGTTAAAAATAAAATACCATCAAATTTTTGCTCATTAATCAGTATACTAAATAAAAAATTATGATTTTGGTATGTGAAAAGAGGATATCACTCTAAAATTAAATGCTTTCAAAGGAACTCAATTATTTTTTTTATATAAAAAATATGAATCTATTTATAATAATTAATAGTATAAAATTTTATAGTGGGAGTTCTCCTCTTTATTCTTTAGTGATGAAAATCTTATGAGTGCTATAAAACATGATATCTTTGTAAAAAAGTTATCAATTGCAAAAAAATTCAGTGAAGATCATGATCATATTCTTGAGACTTTATTAAAATACATAAATAACAATTCTTCTCGAGAAGAAAATCCCCGATTTCTAAAAGAATTCATCTGGATGGTTGAGCGGCATTTTTACTTAGAAGAAAAAGCAATTTTACACTTTTTTCAAATAGATGCAGATATTGAAAAGCAATTTTTGATTCGTTTATATCATGAACATTCATCAATTTTAAAAATTTTAAATCGAATTCGTAAGAATATTTCATATGATCCATATTTAACAATTGAGGCTGCAATGTCTGAATTAAAAGTACTTGTGGCAAATCATAAGAAATTTGAGATGGAAAACTTTTATATACAAATGGATAAACGTTTAGCAGAACATCAACGGGCCTATCTTTTGAAAATTTTGGATCATTCTGTGCATTCTGGTTTTTTTCCTCTTTCAAAACTGCGTGAAGAAGCATTAAGTTTTTTTCAAGATTTTCCTGAAATTGTGGATGAATTAAATAATTCATAAATTTGTGTGTAAATTAGTGCGATTAAGTTTATAGACTGCGAATAAGTTTGGGATTAAAAATTCATCATTAACAGTGCGAATAAGTTCTTTATGATAATCTTTTTAAGTCATTCTAAGTGCGAATAAGTCTAGAATTAGTGAAGAAGAATTTATAAAATGAAAGTTTTTTATTAATAAATTAACTTTCTCAAACAGTGGAGAAGAATATGAGTAATTTAGCAAAAATCTCTAAAAAAAATGATGAAAGCACTCTAACAATTGTTGAAAATATTAAAATAATTCAAGAAAAGCATCAACAAGTCGCAGAAATTATGAAGGAAGAGAATATAGAGTGTTGGATGATTGTTGTTCGTGAAACAGCTTCGAATCATGATCCCATTCAGAATTTGGTAATCAGTGGTGAATTAGTTTGGATTTCTGCCTTTATTTTTTCTAATAAAGATGATAAATTCAGAAAAACTGCTATTGTTGGTAATTTTGATGCTCCTGCTCAGCAAAAAAAAAATATTTGGGATGAAGTAATTGGATATAAAGAAGGAATTTCAGTAATATTACGGTCTTTTTTAAATCAACTAAATCCAAAATCTATTGCCTTAAATTATTCTGAGACTGATGTTGTAGCTGATGGATTATCTCATGGCCTTTTTGAAGTTTTAAGGAAAATGCTGCCTGAATTTGTCGATCGCTTTCAATCTGCAGAAAGAATTATCCAAAAATTGCGAGGAAGAAAAACATCTACTGAAATCGCTTTTATAAATGAAGCATGTCAAATTACAGATAAAATCAATCATTCCATTTCGTCTCAAATCTCAATTGGAATGACAGAAACTGAAATTTACGATTTGTTTCAGCAAGAGATGCAAAAATATGGTGTATCTCATGCATGGCTGGCAGAGCATTGTCCCATGATTGATGCAGGGCCAGATAAAGTTGTCGGTCATACAGGACCTCTTTCAACACAAGTAACAAAACTTCATAATATACTTCATAATGATTTTGGAGTGAAATATCATGGATACTGTTCTGATATTCAACGAATGTGGTTTTTTGGAACTAAAGATGAAATTCCTGAAGAATTAATTCATGCTTTTGAAACTGTCAAAACTGCAATCAAAAAAGCGGCAGAATTTATCCATCCTGGATTGCGAGGGTATGAAGTTGATGAAATTGCCAGAAAATATGTAATTTCCCAAGGTTACGAAGAATTTGATCATGCTTTAGGTCATCAAGTTGGTACTGCTGCTCATGATGGTGGTACACTTTTAGGACCTCTTTGGGAACGCTATGGAGATACACCAAACGGAATTATTGAAAAGGATAATGTATTTACTTTAGAATTAGAAGTAAAAACTGCACATTACGGTGTTGTCTCTTTGGAAGAAATGGTTCGAATTACTCAGAATGGATGCAAATTTTTTCTTGCACCACAGCAAGAATGGTGGTATATCGCTTAAAATTAAAGGAGAAAATATCATCGCTAATTACATGTGCGAATAAGTTTTAGATTTTAAGAAGAATAATGATTTCACTTTCCAAAAAGTTACCTTCTTCAAAAAAGGATAACTTTTTACTTTTTTATTAAAAACTTTCTAATAAATCACTCTTTTTTAGCGATTCTTACTCTATTTAGTTATTGATGTCCCTTGAAAATATCAAAAAAGAATTAGTATCCATATTAAAAAAAATATCAGAAAATGAGCAAATTTTATTCTGGCTTGATATTTTCCGTGTGCTAGAAGGAGAAAACTTATTCGTCCTTCCATTTTTAGCCCAATTGTTTCAAGATAAAGAGATTTTCTCTTCAAATCAAGAACGTTTTCAAAAAATTGTTGAGTTTTTTCCTTTACCAATAGTAATTTCAGATAATCAAAAGAGACTTATATATGTAAATACTGCTTTTACTTCAATATTTGGATATGATCTGATAGATTTACCGAATAATAAAACATGGTTCAATAAAGCTTATCCAGATATTGAGTATCGGAAAAAAATTTTGCAAACTGCTAAATTACATGGATATGATCCATTAGCACCTAGAGAACGGAAAATTGTGTGTAAAAATGGTGAGATTAAAGAAGTAATTATGCAAGATATTAAAATTCAAGAAGAAAACTTGACTTTTTTTAGGGATATTACAGCTCAAAGAGAAAGTGAGCGTGATGTTCTTGAAAAGGAACAAGAATATAGGGAAATTGTTGAAAATTTGCGAGATATGATTTTTCTTCTTGATAGTAATTTAATAATTAAAAAAATCAATCCTGCAGTTTCAGAAATCATGGGATATTCAAAGCAGGAAATGATTGATTATTCTGCTCTTGATTTTATACCAAACGAATTTCATACTTTAATCCAAAAAATGGTATTTTTGAAGAAAATGCAAAAAACAGATAAAACTCTTTATGAAATTGCATTGAAATTAAAAAATGGAGAAATTATTCCTGTTGAAATCATTTCTCGCATTATTTTCAGAGAAAATAAATATGTTAGTATTTTAGTAATAGCTCGAGATATTACACAAAGAAAGAAGCAAACTGAAGAAAAATACCGTGAACAGAATATTAAATCAATTGGACTACTGGCTGGGGGAATAGCTCATGATTTCAACAATATTTTAGTCTCTATCTTAGGAAATATTGATTTACTTAAATTAGATACTTCAAATTTTTCAGAAGAACAAAATGACATATTGAACGATCTAGAAGCAGCTTCATTTCAGGCAAGAGATTTGGCTAAACAACTTTTAACTTTTTCAAAAGGGGGTTTACCTATTCGAAAAGTAACGAATATAAACAGTTTAATTCGAGAGAGCGCCCGATTTGTCTTAAGAGGTTCTAATTGTAAACCCAAATTTCGAATTCAACCTGCCTTACCCCACGTCAAAATCGATTCTAGCCAAATTAGTCAAGTTCTAAATAATGTCATAATTAATGCGAGACAATCGATGCCAAAAGGAGGTATAATCACAATATATGCTTCTTCTATTTCTCTTCATGATGATTCGCTAATTCCTTTAAATAACGGACGTTACATCAAAATTGCAATTCAAGATACAGGGATGGGAATCCCCAAAAAAAATTGGTCTAAAATCTTTGATCCTTATTTTTCCACTAAAATTGGGGGGAATGGCTTAGGGTTAACTATGGCTTATTCGATAGTCAGAAACCACGGAGGACATATAACATTTACTTCAGAAATTAACAAAGGTACTCGATTTGAAATTTATCTTCCTATTTCAGAGAATCAAGATGTTTCTCCTTTAGAAAAAAAAGGAATCTCTATACTTCAAAAAGAAGGAAAAATTTTAGTGATGGATGATGATCAGAAAATCCATTCTTTCTTGCAAAAGATATTTCATAAATGGGGTTATCATATGGATTCGTGTTTTGATGGAAATGAAATTTTACAGCATCTTCAAAAAAGTATACTTCAAAATGATCCATACAATCTGATTTTTATGGATCTTACCATTCCAGGAGGAATGGGAGGAAAAGATGCAATAAAAATTGTGAAAAACTCGTATCCTAAGCAAAACGTGATTGTATTTAGTGGATATTCTGATGATCCAGTTCTTGCAAATCACAAGGATTTTGGATTTTGTGATTATTTAATCAAGCCTTTTACAATCGAGGAATTAAAAAAAGTTTGCGAGAAATGGATTTGATGTGTTAAAGCTTTCATCTTTAAAGATAATCTTTAATGATGATTGTTGAATTTCTTTTCTCCTGCTTCAATTGGAATATCCAGCCAATTTTCTATCGGTACAAAGGGACAAACGTAATTATTGCTGTAAGCACAAAAAGGATTATAAGCGCGATTAAAATCGACAATCCATCTTCCATCTTCTGTTTGATCCCTTCCTTCCTCTAAGTCCAGATAACGACCCGCGCCATAACTTGTATCCCCATTTGTTTTGTCGCGAAATGGCAGAAAAAGATTTGGATCAGATGGTTGACTTTTATATACTTGAAGTGTAGCAGGATTTCCTTCTATAGTAAAATCAAATTTGCCCCAACGTAAATAATGGCGCAAGTTATTACCTGTATCTTGAATTTCTATTGTTTCTTTCTCTGAATATTCATGTAAATTCAATATTAAGCAATAGGAGAAGTTCAGAGGAAAATAATTCAATCCATTAAAATGGGTTCTATCTTTTATAGAAAGAGGCGATTGAGGGTGCGATTTAAAGAAATCATCCTTAGCTGAGCGGGAATGGTGCATGAATTCCTTCCATTCAGATTCTTTTATCATATTAAAAAAAAATAATTATTCATGCCTAAAAAGGATGTCTTTTTAAATTTATATCAACTTGATTATAAAGTGTTAATAAATCCATAATAAATTGGTTGATTTTTTTTGATTTTGAAATTATAAGAAACATTTTAGATATAGTCCGCATTCATTTTTCTTAATATGGTTAATGAAGATAAACTGCGAAAGAAGGCAAAAGTTGCGCTGAATAAAGCAGAAATTTTGTTAGATAACAAAGAATACAAGAAGTCTGCTTCTCAATTTAAAAAGGCTGGTGAAATTTTCGCTTTACTTCAAGAATGGAAGGTAGCAGAACAATGTTTCTTCTATGCTTCTAAAAATTTAACTCGATTAGGGAAATATTATCAAGCAGCTTTAGCTGAAAGGGAAGCTGCCAATAATGCTCTTCGGCTGTTGGATTATCAAAAAGCACGAGATTATTTCAGCGTAGCTGCAAAATCTGTTCTAAAAGCAGCAAAATCAAAGTTGGAAGAATTTGCAGCAGAAAATATTGGATTTGCATTTCTCTGTTATTTCGTTCAAGGTAAATATCAAGAGGGAATTACTTACGTTAAACGATTTAAGGCACAAATAGGTCCAGATTTATTTAATTCCAATTTAGTGTTAAAAATTGTTCATCACGTAACAAATGCCGTAATCAATAAAAATGAAAAACATATTGATGATTTGCTTGATAATTATTCCCTATTCCAATATAGTGAAATGGAAAATTTACTAATTAAAGAGTCTTTAGTGGTTGCCCTTGCATCATTAATGGTACATCTTGAAATTCCATTGGACGAGACTGAATATGAGCGCGAGTCTTTGATAGAAATCAATGCAATAGTGGATACCTCCAGATTATGCGAATTTGCAAATTATAGGGTTGTTCCGCATGAATTCACTCTTTTAAATATATCTGATTTGCATATTAGTATTGGAGACAATCTAAGCATTAAAGAACGTCCTGAGTTACCCATAAAGTTAAACTTTAAGGAGTTTGGGAAAGAAAAACTCAGATATATCCTTCGTTCAAACATTCCAGGCACCTCTTTTATTGGACCGATTAAATTAATTATGGATGTTGATGGGAAATTTAATTTTTCTTTAGAATCTGAAAGAAAAAATATAAAAATTACTTCTCCAGATGCAGTATTGGGTATTACTTTGACACCTCAGAAAACTCCTGTAATAAATCAATCTTTTCCTGTTGAAGTCCATATATCAAATAACAGTGATGGCAATGCTATGGAAATTGAGATTGAATTTGAATTTCCAGAAGATTTAAAGATGATGCGTGGGACACTTAAGAAGAACATCTATTCGCTAAGTCCTAATGAAGATATGCATTGGCAGATTTTAGTAAAAGCATTTGATGTCGGAGAAATTCCAATTCGAACTGTTGTTAGTTTTAAAGATGAAGATGGAAACAGAAAGGGACCATTTTCAGCAGATATCCCCATTACAATTAATCTTTAACCTTTTTCCTTTTTTTTGCTCTTTATACAACATGCACAACTTATATAAAAGTAATTATTCAAGCTAATTATATGGAAAACAAGTTGCATTCTCAAAACAAAATGATTTCATCAGATCAAATCCAGAAAATCTCGCAACGTTCCCTTGCAATTGATGTCTTTCGAGGAATTTCAATTGCGACAATGATGTTCGTAAATACAGGTGCTCTTTTTGATCAAACTCCATCATGGAGCAAGCATCCAACTGATTATGGATTTACTTATGTCGATTTGGTCGCTCCTTTTTTCATTATTGCTATTTCGTTAACATATCATATCTCTTTTACCAAGAGAAAAGAAAAATATGGATTACTGCAATCATATTTACAATTCATACGGCGTTATGGTGCATTTTTAGGATTTGGTTTCCTAGGTTCACCAGCGATTTCAACAAATGGAATTTTTTTTACATGGGGGGTCTTGCAAGCAATTGGATTTGCAGGCTTAGTTACCCTTTTTTTTATAAATATTAAAAAATGGCTAAGATTAGATATTGCATGCTTATTTCTTGTCATATATTATTTTATAGGAAATTTTTCGTTACTTATTGATGGAAGTAGTGTTCTAATTTCCGATTTAATTTTTATAGATTCTCATGGTGGAATAATTGGTGGAATTGGTTGGGCGATAATGATGATTATTGCAACAGTTATTGGCGAATTATTTAAAGAGAAGAGAATTTTAAGTATTGGCATATTTGGTGCTTCCTTTTCAATTATTGGCATTATTTCTTCAATTTTTTTAGGAATAAGTAAACATAGGGTTAATTTTTCATATATATCTCTTTCAATTGGAATAGGTGCTTTATTTTTAATTTTGTTATGGTATATTCTCGAATATAAAGAATTGAGCTGCTGTAATAATTCGATTTTTCGCCCACAAGGAAAAAATTCCTTTGTTCTCTATATAATTCATGTTATTATTCTTGCGATAACTGTAATAATTATACCTGAAACAATTTCATGGGGAATTATAATTGTAATTAGCTTGGCAAATGTAGTATTATTATGGTTTTGTGCATACATTTTAGATAAGAAGAAGATATATCTAACTATTTAAGTAATGAAGTAAAATGGTAATTAATTGAAAATGCGATTTGAAACTAAATTCTTTGGCTTATCCACTGGAGGCGTTAAAATAGTTGTAATGCATCCTGATGACGCCTTCAATCTAGGCGTTAAGCAAGGTGATCGTGTTAGAGTATTTCCCATTAGTGAAGTGGGTAGAATTAAAGAGCCAGGAATAATTGCAATAGTTGATTTTGCCACTAATGAAGAATTACTCTCAAAGGGTTGTGTTGGGCTTTATGATGAAATTGGAGAAAAGATCAAGACTGATCATCCACATTCTGGCGTAGAAATAATTAAAGCAAATCGACCTAAATCATTTAGTGCCATTAAAAGAAAGATAGAAGGAAAAACTCTTTCTACACAGGATATTGTGGAGATTGTCAAAGATTGTGCTGAAGAAAAATTGTTAAATGTAGAATTAGCTGCTTTTATTATAGGAGTTCATATAAATGGTTTGATCGATGATGAAATTGTGGATTTAGTTTACAATCTGGCAAATTCTGGAGATATTCTCGATTTTGGGGAAAATTGTTATGATAAGCATTCTACAGGTGGAGTACCTGGGAATAAAATTTCTCTGATAATCGTACCTATAATTTCTGCTTCAGGTTTATTTATCCCAAAGACAAGCACAAGAGCGATTACAAGTCCATCAGGAACTGCAGATAGTATGGAAGTTTTGACTAATGTGGCATATTCAAAGGAAGAAATGCTTCAAATTCTTGAAAAGGAGCATGCGGGTATATTTTGGGCTGGTTCTATGAATTCAAGCCCTGCAACTGATGTATTATTGAACATTCAAAAAATTTTAAGTATCGATCCGCTTGATCTAATGATATCTTCTATTCTTTCTAAAAAAATGGCTATGGGTGTAAAAAAGCTTGTTTTAGATATTCCTGTCGGTCATGAAACTAAATTTCCAACAATTGGTAAGGGAAAGAAATTTGCCATAAGATTTAAAGAGATTGCCAGACGAATCGGAATTGAAACAACTTGCGTATTAACTTCAGCAGAACAACCAATAGGACATGCTGTAGGTCCTGCTTTAGAAGCTAGAGAAGCATTACGACTGTTACACAACCCTCAATTAGGTCCTTCAAGTTTATTAAATAAATCAACTGATTTAGCTGGAATCCTTCTTGAAATGGCAGGTAAGGCACCAGAAGGCCATGGAAAGGAACTGGCAATGGAAATTCTATTATCAGGAAAAGCACTTCAAAAAATGAGGGCTATTATTCAAGCTCAAGGGGGTAATCCCAATATCAGACCTGAAGATATTTCTGTAGGTTCGTATTTAACTGAAATACAATCACAAATTGATGGAATTGTCGCTTCGATAGATAATCATTCAATAAATCAAATTGCGAAATTAGCGGGTTGTCCAGGTAATAAGAAGGCAGGCATTGAGTTAGAAAAAAAAATTGGCACAAAAATTAAGTGTGGAGACATTGTATTTCGCATATATGCTGAAAGCCAGGCGGAATTAGATGCAGCTTTTGAGTATTATAATTCTCATCCTCCAATTAAGATGGGAAGTATGACAATCGAAAAAATATAGAATAAAATTTCTCAAAAGATTTTGTTGATTAGTGCTAATAATTAAAAATATCAAATTTCCTTACAGTTGCACCAACTTTTTTCAGAGCTTGAATAACATCTTCGGTGTGTGATGGGCATAAAGCAATCATACTCCCTCCTCCACCAGCACCAATTTGTTTGGCTCCTAAAGCTCCTGCTTTTAGTGCTGTTTCACACATTTTATCTAATTTCGATGTCGTAGTTTTCATCAATTGCTCTTGTTCTTGCTGTAAATTCATCAATTTGCCAATTTTTTCAAAATCACCTTTTATTAAAGCAGTACGGCACTCCTTTACTCCTAAATGAATTTTTTGAAAACAGTTTAATACTAATGGATCTTCTTGCTTCAATTGTGTTTTTATTCGCTGTAGAACTACTTGAGCTTGTCGTGAATCGCCAGAGTCTGCTAAAATAATCGGCAATGTTGAAATTGGAATTTTTTCGACTGAAGGAACATCACCTGTATTGATAAATGATACACCTCCAAATGCAATTGAGTATTGATCTAATCTTCCACACATTATACCCAGATCATCATGTTCTGCGCGGTATGCAAGTTCAGCAATTTCCAAGGTTGACATTTTTAAATGAAATAGTGAATTTAGTGCTTGAATTAATCCAACTGAAATTGCTGCTGAGGAAGATACACCTCCTCCAACAGGAATATCTGAAGTTAAGATGGCTTCAAATCCATCAATTTTATTCCATAATCGATAGATGATTGCGCACCAGTATTTTAATGGGTGTTTCCAATCACCTTTCTCACCTAAATTATATTCCAAACCTCTCTGAAATGTTTTAGAAAAAATTCGTACAACCGGTTGAGATAACCTTCTTATTTTTATTGTTGCTAAGCAATCAATAGCACATCCAATTACAGGAAGGTTGGCTAAATCTATTTTATCCCCCAATAAACAAATTCGCCCTGGAACATTGATTTTTAAATATTGATGAGATGATTCTGCTGGTATACTCGATATCTCATTCATTTTATCATCAAGTAAAATAAGATCACGAAAAAATGTTCTGTTTTAGTTTTTTTAAATTATCCCATAAAGCATTTAAGATCGAGCATCTGATCCAAACTTGGTATAATAAAATGAAATTCAAAATTAAAAAACTGGGAATATCTTCTGGAAATGTTTCTATTGTTGTTATGGACGATGATGATGCTTTCATTATGGGAGCAAAACTGGGAGATCGGGTAAAAATTTATCCAATTAGTAATAAGGATAAACGAACTAAACCAATAATAGCAGTAGTTGATCATGCGACTGGAGAAGGATTGATCCACAGAGGAGAAATTGGTTTATATGATGAAGTTCATCAAAAGCTTCAAGATCTTTTACCCCAAAGTGAGATCCAAGATGTAGATATTCAGTTATCTTCTAAACCAAAATCATTTGAAGCAATTAAAGCCAAAATAAAGGGGAAGACACTATCTTCAGAAGAAATTACTGAAATTGTGAATGATGCTACACGTGGTAATCTTCTTCCCATTGAAATTGCTGCATTTATTACAGGATTGGAAGTACGTGGATTAAGCGATGAAGAAGTGGTTGATTTAACACTAGCTATGGCTCATTCTGGGGAAATCCTCGATTTTGGACCTGATGTTTATGATAAACACTCTACTGGAGGAGTTCCTGGAAATAAAGTAACTTTAATTATCGTTCCAATAGTAGCTTCAGCTGGTTTATTCATTCCAAAGACATCTACTCGAGCCATTACATCTCCTTCTGGTACAGCAGATAGTATGGAAGTATTAGCGCCCGTTTCGTTCACAAAAGAACGTGTTTTAGAGATTCTACAGACAGAACGAGCCGGAATTCTATGGGGGGGTGCTTTGGATTCTGCTCCAGCAGATAACACTTTTATTAGAATCGAAAAACCCCTTTCAATGGATCCTTTTCCAATTATGATTGCTTCAATTCTATGCAAAAAAATGAGTATGGGAGTCAAAAAGCTTGTTTTAGATATTCCTTGTGGCAAGGGAACGAAATTTCCTACTCCTGAACATGGGCGAAAATATGCCGAAAGATTTAAACTAGTTGCAAAAAAGGTGGGGATTGAGACAGTATGCTTACTAACATCCGCAAATCAACCAATTGGTCATGCGGTAGGACCTGCTTTAGAAGCTCAAGAAGCACTTAGATTATTGCGCGATTATAATGCAGGACCTGCTAGTTTGAGGAATAAATCGTGTGAATTAGCAGGAATATTGCTAGAAATGGCAGGAAAAGCCGAGTTGGGAAAAGGTAAAAAGCTAGCTAAAGAAATTTTGAAATCTGGAAAAGCATATGAGGCAATGAAGCAAATTATTAAAGCTCAAGGTGGAAATCCTGAAATAACTCCAGAAGATATTAAAATTGGCCCGCATCATGCTGAGATGTATTCTGAAGAAGAAGGATATGTAACTGAAATTGAAAATGCATATATTAACCGTATTGCAAAAATTGCTGGATGCCCTGGATCAAAGCAAGCTGGAGTAGTTATTGATAAGAAAATTGGTGCTCAAGTTTCAAAAGGAGATTTGATTTTTCAAATTTATTCTGACAGTGAGGAAAAACTTGCAGAAGCTGTTGAGTATTACAAAAATCACAAGCCTCAAATTTTAGGAGGTATGACAATCGAGCGAATATAGAGCTTTTTTCCCATTTTCTTTTTCTTAATTTCATTTTCTTATTTTATTTTCTTATTTTCACTTTCTTATTTAATTTTCTTATTATTTCTTTATAATTTCTTTATATTTTCTTGATCTCATTTTTTATTTTTCAATTCCACTTGTTATCTCATTGGGTTTGATATAATTGCACGATTTCTTGTGTAGTGGTAATATCAAATGGTGATTTATCTTCTCGAAGGCGCTGAAATACAGGAAATCGAAGACCGTATCCATTTGGATCAGTAGGAGTCGCGCCTGCATCAGCTTTATTACTTATGGTTAGTTCGTCGCCCATAATTTCTATAACTACTTCTGGCTTGAACCAAACATCTGGTTTGTCAGAGCAAATTACATCGGATGGTTGCTTCTTCAATTCAAGTGTTTTAAATCGTTCTGTAAGAGTGTTCAACATTTCATCTGAGAAACCTGAACCAATTCTGGTTAAAAATTCAAATTTACCTGTGTCTTTGTTAAAAACTGCTCCAAAAAATGGGCTTAAAAATCCCTTCCGCCTTCCTTTGCCCCATGATGCCCCGATTATTACCACATCGATGGTATCTTTCATTTTTGCTCCTTCAAGTCCTTTAAGTTTTATCCAAAGAAATCCACGATTTCCTGCACGATAGATTGCATCATTACCCATTTTTTTATTCATTATTCCTTCTGCACCCATAGAACGCGCTTCTTTAAAAAATTCAACCATTTCTTCTGTTGAATGAAGAATTTTACCTATAGATAATCGAATATGATCAGAAGGAATTATTATTTTCTGTAATATTTCTCGTCGTTCTTCAAATGGTAAAAACATAACATTTCCAAAAGATTTTTCTGATTCTTTGGCTGGATGAAGAAATAATATATCAAAGCAAAATAAACAAACTGGAACATCTTGAATTGATTTTGTAATATCATACTTTCGACGACGTGTACTTAATACTTGAAATGGAAGCATTTTTTCTAAAAATTTATCCATAGCAACGATTTCACCTTCAAAAATTGCCTTTTCTGCCTTTACTTGTTTTTTAACTGTTTCAACGACATCAGGATATTGTTCTGAAATAACCTTTAATTTTCGGGAAAAAAGTACAACAGAGTCGCCATTTTTATGAACTTGAACACGTTCTCCATCATATTTATATTCTCCAAAGAATTCTTTACCACCTAGTTTTTGTTGAATTTGATAATATTGAATCCGAGAAGCAAGCATCATCCGGATAGGAATTCCAACTTGAACTTTTATCTTCTCCATTTCAGTTATTCCTTTGGTTGCAAGAATATATGCAATTTCTCCTAAATCTGGATGAATATTGTATGCATATAGGATTTTATCTCTATTTTCTTTATTACTGGTAAATGCAATCGCTAAGGCATCTAATATCGTCATTTCAGCTAGTCCAATTCTTAAATTGGCTAAAATTATATTAATTATATATTTTGCACTAACAGGTCGCGATAAGCGAAATAATCCCATAATAATGTTGATTTTTGTATCTTGAGAACCTTCACCTGTTGTTAGAGAAAGTTTTTCAAGTTCTCGATATAAATGTTCGATTTCAAGTATATTTGTTTTTTTTATTCCTGATTTTGGTGTAGTGAATGCATCTAATGAAAAGCCTACTTTCTTCTTTTCCCTAAGTTCTAATATAGTTTGAACCGCTTCCCCAACATCGCCCTTTTTATTTATCAAATCCTTAATTGTGTTTTCAGATCGGCCAGTGAATTTAATTAATGCTTGGATGATCATTTTCTCAGCCACACCAAACTTCGGCCAATCTTCTATTTCAGATCCTAATCTTCCTTGTGTTAAATAAATTATTTTAGGTAAATCTGAAAGATTTTCAAGAGATTTGCATTTCTCAAATAATTCTGCCAAAATAGATGTAATTTGTAATCGTTTTGGAGTAGAAGCGATTCGTTCATAAAAGGTGACCAAGTAATTAAAATCCATTGCTGTACCTATTCATAAATGTGGAATTTTATAAAGTTATTTCCCACCTTTGTGCTTTTTAAGTGAAAAAAAAATATCGTTTTTATGTCGTTCTATTTCTTTTTTGGAACCTTTGTAATTAAAATCCGATTATCATTAAAAAGAATCCAACGAATTTTATCCCCATCCTTTAAATCCAACGCATCAACAATTTGCTTAGGAATTGTTGTTCGACGACGACTTTCTCTTATTGTCAGTGAAGTTTCACTAATAAAAGCAACTTCATCTATATTTATTGTGGTCATTATAATTAGAAAAGAAAGAATCTAATTTAACTTTGGTGCTGTACTAAAGTATTTTGTAGTGACGTTATTATTATTTCAGACTAAAAGTAAATATATACAAGGCATTTGGATGTAAATTTATTTTGTTTCTCTCCTTTTTTAGAATATTTTAAATTGGATTAAGACCAATATAATCCAATATATGTTGGTTTTACTTTTTTTTATAAAATAATCAAAATAGAATTTCATCACATAAAGAATACAAAGATAAATTATCAAAAATTGGTAAAAATTATGGAAGAATTGGCATTTATTTTACTTTTGGTAAATATTGGTTTTATTGTGGGAACCATTGCCACTATTGGAGGAATTGGAGGTGGACCATTGGTTATGCCTATTTTTCTTCTTATTTTCGAAATTGAACCTGAGATTGCAAAAGGTACATCAATCTTCATGATTTTTTTATCATCGGGCATTGGAGCTTATACTCATTATAAAGCAGGAAAAATTAATATAATCTCACTTTTACTTATGGCAGTAATTGGAACTGCTGGAAGCTTTACATATTTCTTAGTTTATCCTTTTCTAAACATAAACATTAAAATATTTTATTGGATTTTTGGATGTTTTGAGTTATTTATTGCATTTCGCTATGGATGGAAAGCCATTCAAATTTTCAACGAAAAATCTAAGAAAAATTTTCAACATAAAAGCAATTCTAACGTTTTAACAAAAATAAAGTATAAAAAAAAAGAAAATACCAAAAATAAGGGACAAGATCAGTCAAATATTTCTCCAGATCTTTGCATTGATCAAAATTCAATACAAGAAAATCTAAATTCAAAAAAAGAATTAAATATTTTAACTTCATCTTTATACCGACATCGATTAAAATGGGCAATTCCTTTTTTCTTTTTAGCTGGATTCGTTTCATCTTTCTTAGGAATAGGTGGTGGCCCCATAAATGTTCCTGTTCTTTATGATATTCTTAGATTTCCAATATACAATGCAACTGCTGGTTCTACTACAATAATATTTTTTAATTCGATAATTAATGTTATTCTATACGGAATTCGAGGTGAAATTAATTGGAAAATTGCTCTTAGTATGGGTTTTGGAATGATGAATGGCTCATTTTTCGGGGCAAAATTTGCTCATAAAATCCCACGCTCTTGGACTCTTTTGATTTTAACTATAATAATGGTTATTGCAGGTGGAAAAATGCTTTTTTCATAAGAAGAAGGTATTTTATAAATTACAAATTATGAATAAATAAGAATAAAAAATCTTTTGAGGCAAAAAAAGTAAATTCAATCTTCTAAAAAAGAAGAACTAAATAATTATTTAAGATAATCTTCAATTTTCTTTTCAATTGCACTTTTTTTATCTGGTGGAACTTCTGCAAAACTATCATTCAGATATGAAATTTCTCCGTTTTGAACTTTAAAGGTACAAATCTTTCCATCCATATGTTCTAAAGCTAGCGAATTGTCTGGCTTTACTGAAATCCAAAGATCTTTATATTGAGTAGTTACAGCCATAATCACTGCACCTTGTATAAGAATGTCTGATAATTGGGCTTTTTTAGAAACAGTAGGGTTTTTTTCTACGGGCTTCAAAACAGGTCTTTCTTCTATTCTCTTTACTCCATGAGGAGGTGTTGGTTTTTGGGGGGTAGAATTATTAGAAGAACTATTTGTCAATGATTTTGTTTCAACTGGCTTTTCAGAAACAGCTAAAGGTTTGGAAGAACTGCTTGAGGATGAAGTTTTATGAGAACCTTTATCTTTTTTTACATAAATTAAATTACCAATAGGTTCATATGATGCTTCTAAAATAGGTTCAAATTTCTTGAAAAGTTCAGTTGTTTCAGGTTCTCTACCAACTTTACGAGAATCAATTTCAACGATCTTATGTAAATCGCGGCCAATAATGGCATTTCCTGCTTGATATCCATGCCCTTTCAAAGATTCTGCTTGCCTTAAGGCAGTTCTACGTGCCACTAATCCCCGTTTTTGGCCATGCCATAGCCAAACTGTTTGATTTTCTTCATCCATTACAATTATGCTTTTTTCGGGGACTAGTTTATTTTTATCAAATTCGATAGGTTCAACTATCCCACCTTCAACAACATCAAACATCATTAGAAAGTTTTTTCCTTGGATTGTACTCAACTCTTTATCTTTAGTTATATCAGTTAGTTAATTATTACTTAATTAATGTATAACTATTTCTTCAAATCTATAAAAAAGATTTCTATTGAAATTATTATCTTCAAACCTTAAAATAATACGGCTTACAATTTTCAATTTGGGTTAAAGAATCAATTTGAGAATTCGATAGCATTCTCATTAATGCACCAACTGACTCGCGATGGGTTACAATCATTATAGATTCATCTGATGAATGTGAATTTTTAATGAAATCAAGAAAATCTATGAGTTTTTCAAGCATTAACCGTGTAGGTTCTCCATTTGGTGGACAAAATGATGGAACACCAGTTCTCCAAAGGATAAATTCTTGAGGGTATTTTTTTTGTATTGATTCTAAAGTTTTTCCTGAAAAAAGACCTAAATTTCGGGATCTTAATCTATTGTCAATTTTTATTGGAACTTGACTTTTACCTTGAATCAATTCTGCAGTTTCCAGCGCTCGTTTCATTGGAGAAGAATAGATAACTGAATACTGTGATAGTTCTGATGCGATTCTTTCATGAAGCTTTTGTGCCTGTTCTCTGCCTTCCTTTGATAATGGCGGATCAGCTTGTCCTTGAACCTTCTTCAATTTATTCCAGGTTGTTTGGGCATGACGAATGAGAGCAATTTTCAATTTTAAGTTACCTTTGTAAAGAAAAGTATTCTAAAAGAAAAAAAAATTTCTATTTTTCAAGTAAATGCCTATTTATCTAATATTCTAAAAAGAAGAAATATCTCGCTAATTGGGATATTTAATCCTTCCCATTAATGATATATAAGAAATTATAAGAAGAAATCGATGGATAATCGAAATATTTTTTAGAAATTTTTTTTATATCGAAATTTTAAATTCATTAATGAATATTAAGAAAATATTTATGTGTGCGAATAAGTTTAATTATTCTTGTGCGAATAAGTTTATAGAATTTAAAAAAATAGCGAAAAAAATATAAATAGTTCTGAAGTGTGTGGCTTCAGAACCAGAGAGAGGATGTGTGTGAAAAAATCAGGAGTGTGTGTGTTAATATACAAACATTCTAATTCTATTTAATATGATTCACCCAAGTGATTTTCTAATTTTTTAATAATCAAGTGAAATAACTGAATATATAAAAGGAATTTGAATTATTCATTTATCTTCTCCACAATCTTAGCGTTTTCTTAGAAGTTGTTTTATTGCTTTATCAAGACCTTCAATAGATAGTTGGAACATAGGAAAAACTGCTGAAATCATTTTACGAGATTGTGAAATCCATGGCCCTGGTACTTCTGGATTAAGCCAAACTGAATGGGGAAAATGTTTTTTAAATTTTTTCAACCAAACAATTCCTGGAGTTTCATTTTGTTGATAATAATCAATGGCTCCATATCGCATGGTTAACTCATAAGGGGCCATAGCTGCATCTCCCACAATAAAAACTCTATATTCTGAATCGAATTTCTTAAACAATAAATCTAGCGCAACTTTTTTGCCATCCCATAATTCAGCATCCTTATATACACATTCATATAAACAATTGTGAAAATAAAAATATTTGAAATTTTTGAAATGATTGGCTTTATTTGCTGCAGAAAATAGTTGATCAACAAGTTCTGTGAACGGTGTCATACTTCCACCAACATCCATTAATAGCATAAGTTTCAAATTATTCTTTTTTCGCTTTTCCCAAACAAATTCAATTTCTCCTGCATTTTTACATGTGCGTCGAATAGTTTCTTCTAGATTAAGTTCATCTGGGGCTCCAATCTTACTTAATTTACGCAATTTCATTAGTGCAATTTGAATTTGGCGAATATCTAAAATTCTGTCTGATCGATAATTTCGGTAGAAGCGTTGCTGAGCAACTTGAATTGCTGATTTTCCTCCTCTTGTTCCTTCGATTCTTATTCCTCCAGGGCGATTTCCGCCCCATCCAAAGGGTGATGAACCTCTTGTTCCAATCCAGAAGTTCCCTCCATTATGTTCTTTATTTTGCTGCATCATTCTTTGGGCAAATCTATTCTGAATTTCCTGCCAATCTTCAATTGAAATTTGTTCTAAATCCTTACGTAAAAAAGGATATGTTGAAATAAATTGATCTAATGGAAGTTTTAGCCAATCTTCCATTTCTTTTTTAATTTTAATAGGAATTTCAATTTCTTTAAAATATTTTATTACAGCAGTATCAAAAGCATCAAAAAGGCTTTCATCTTTAACCAGCAGCGAACGCCCAATAAAATAGAATTCACGGGTTGTTTTAATATAACCTTCTGAAAGGACTTTCATAAAGGTTAAAAATTCCGTTATTGAAACTGGGATGTTTAGGTCTCTTAGAAGATAATAAAAATCAATGAACATATTGAATCCCGTTTATTTAAATTTTATCCGATTGTTTTAATCAATTTTTTATCACTTTGTTGTGATTATTTTTTTTTATAATTGTGCTATCAAATTTTTTTAATCCTTTTTTTTATCTGATTAATTCTTTCTTATATTTTTGTATATATAACAGATCTGCGTCTTTTTTTATCAAGGTTCCTAAGAAAGGAATTTTTGATTGAAGAGTCTCAATTGAAAGGCCTGCTTTTAGAAGGACACCGATCCAATCAATCAATTCTGAAGTACTCGGTTTTTTTCGGAGTTGAGTAATTTTTCGGAGTGAGTAAAAATGTTTTAAGCATGTATCAATAATATTTTCTTCAATATTTGGGTAATGAACATGTACAATCTCCCGCATTAAATCTGGTGTAGGAAATTGAATAAAATGAAAGACACACCTCCGTAAAAATGTTGCGGGTAATTCTTTTTCATTATTAGATGTGATGATAACGATAGGACGATGCTTAGCTTTAATTGTTTTATCTAATTCAGGTATATAGAATTCCATAATATCTAATTCTTGAAGTAAATCGTTAGGAAATTCAAGATCTGCTTTATCTATTTCATCTATAAGTAAAACTACTTTTTCATTTGAAGTAAATGCTTTCCCTAACTTTCCCAGTCGAATGTAATCTTCTATTTTTTCCACGTTTCTTGTTTTTGAGCCGAATCTTGAATCGTTTAAGCGTTGAACAGTATCATATTGATATAAACCATCAACAGCTTTTGTTGTTGATTTAATATTCCAAGTGATCAATGGTTTATGAAGTGCACGCGCAATGGCATGTGCCAGTAATGTTTTTCCTGTTCCAGGTTCACCTTTCACCAAGAGGGGACGCTGTAAAGCGATGGTTACATTTACAATATCTTGAAGTTCTGGGCTAACGATATAGTTATCTGCACCTGAAAATTGATTAAAATTCATTCTGTATTATAAAAACGCAAGCAAAAAAAAACCATGTTAATTTTATTTCCATAATAATGATAATTATTTTATGTGAAAATTATTTAGATTTTAATTTTAAATAATCTTGTGGAGAAGGCATTTTAGATCCTGCGGTAAATGGAAGATTTTTGGTTAAATTGAGTTTTTCTGGAGAAATTCTATAGTTCAGATTTGCTTTGTTATATGGTTTGTAATATGGAAACAATTGATGAAAGTATTCTGGTACTTTTTGCAATATTGCATAAAAATTTTGAAAATGCTTAACTTCTCCTTGGAAATTTCTAAGTTGTTCGCGATATGTTTCATAGAAATCCCTAACAACAACTTTTAATACATGATGTTCTTTTTTAGCGGAAATTATCTTCCTAGAAAGACCAACGCAGAGAATCTGATTATGAGGGGGCCCATAACGTTCATAAACAATTCGCATTCCTTGAAAATTAATTTCTTGAACTGTTTCAAATTGATTAGAATAAGCCATGTTGTTAATAAATAGTTCTAATGCTTTGAACATACCAGATATTGCATTAATATCCAGATCAACTCGTGAAGGTATAAAAGAATGACTTATCAACTCAACTCCCGAATTACTATCTAGCATATATATTGCAAAAAATGGAGATTCTGCTTTTTCTGATTTTTCTAGTACTGTCTGGGTTCTCAACATTATACTAAATATTTAGAATTCTGGGTGAATTCATCAAATTCCTTATTATTTACACCAGATGTTGATGATATTTAGATAATATTAGAAATAAAAAAATGCTTGTTTTAACTTAACAGAATGTTTTTAAGAGTGATGAACTAAGTACTAACTAATTAACAGCGAGGGAATTAAAGATGGCTACTGAGGAAAAAATTGAAGAGAAAAAGCAAATTTCTTTCGGGAAATTAATCGATCAAGCCGCATATAAGAATTCCAGTTCAATTCCAGAAAGAGTTAAAGAGAAAATTGCAGAAACCCCTTTCTATCTCTTTATTTATATTCCGAGTGATGAAATCTTAAAAATTTCGGTTTTTCCGATTAAATCATCAAAAATTAAAAAAATATTAATCCGTTTAAACGAATTTTCACCCGAATTAGTTAAAGGCATTTCTGATATCATGAAGAAATTTAATTTAGGAAGTGGAACGATTCATACAACTGGTTTGTGTTTTGAAAGCATAAATTGCTATTATGAAACATATGTATCAGTAGAAGATCTTCCTATCTCCTTAGAAAATTTAAAAAATGAGTTTTTACGTGTTCCTCGCGTAGAAGAAGTTAAAATTATCGAAATTCCTCTAAGTCCCAATTTATAATTAACATTACTGTATGAAGTTTTTATTTTAACCAATTTTTATCATCTGTGGATGTTAAATTTCAAAATTCGGACTATTTTTTTTCAAATAAATCCTTAACAAAAAAGAAATAGGCATTTCATTACTTAAAATCATAGAACAAACAGAAATAAGTAATAATTTTGTCATATCTTATAGAAAAGTAAGAAAATCGTTCCCAATTAAACAAAAATTAAATTTAAAAAGAGGTATTCTTATGGCTACGAAGTTAATGGAGATCTGGATAATAGATAAATCAGGACTATCACTAGTTCATACTCGAAGTCCACAAATTATGGATAAACCTGCAATTAGTCCAGTTCTTTTTTCTGGATTTTTAACCGCTGTAGAAAGTGTGGCCGCTGAGTCAATAGATGCAATCAAAATGAAAGATTCAAAGATCATGATTTTACCTGTTCAAAAACCATCAAAGTTTTTTGTTGTTGGAAGAGCTAAAATCCGAGAAAAAGATAGTAACATTCGAAAAGTATTATTAAAAATTTCTGAATTATTTATTGATGAATTTGGAGTATTAATTTCATCATGGAATGGTGATTACCAAATTTTCGCATTTTTTAAAGATATCCTTCAGAAGTTTTTAATTTAATTTTATTCAAGTTTGCTTCAATTTTATGAAGATTTTCATAGTTGTGGTTAATTTTTTGTAGAATTAGCTTTTTTAACAGAATCTTGGTATTTTTCTTTAACACTTTTCAATTTTGCAGCTAAATCTTGATCTTCAGGATGATTCTGTTGAGCTTTCAAAAAGAAGCTATACGCTTGTCGATACAATTTTGCACCTTTTTCAAATTCTCCATCACGTACATGGTGATCTGCGGTTTCAAGCGATAGTTGTGCTCGCTTAATAAAAAATTCAATTGCTTGATCTTCTGCACTTTTACCCATTTTAATTTCTCCTTTAAAATAAACTTATTCGCACTGTTAATTTTAAAATTACAAAAACATTAATGATAAGTTATATGTTCTTATAAGAAAATCAGATTGAAATATTTTCTTGCTTTAACTGTTAATTTTTATTTTTTCTTTTGTATTTGTTTTGGTTGTGAATGTGGGTTTACCCATCAAATGATCCATGTTTTTCACAAACCACTCCATTCCAAACAAATAATCTATTTTTTTCCATAACCAAATAAAAATTATCCACGAAAGGCAATAAAATATTAAATATATCAATTGTATCCAAAAATGTTCCATTAATACATCATGTTCTGCAGGAACTGAGCTAAATATTCGAATAAACAAAATTCGCATTGAAGCACTCCAAATATTTTCCCAACAATATAATGAAAGTGTAATTACACCAATATCTCGAACAAATTTACTCTTTTTAAGAATAGGTGAATTAAACTTTTCTGAGCTTTTTTCATTCAGAGATAATTGGTTGTTAAAGTCAAATTTACCTATTAACCATTGAATCGTTAAGATCATCAAACCTAAATTGGGAATGTATAAATCTGGTGGAATCACAATAAACGAAAAGAAATAATTAAGAGATATATTAGGAACTGTCAACAGATGAAAAAGTACTAATAAGGTTCCTGTTCCTATCAAGCCCCAAGCAAATCTTTTTGATGTTCGTTTTAATTGATTGATACTAATATTTATTGCTAATGCATTACCAAATAGTATTCCAACAATTGTATATGCTCCGTATGGTAAAATTCCATGGCCGTGAGGTGCAATTAATGATAACAATAACGCAAATCCATAAAAAACTCCTCCATGTGTCAAAGATGGTAAAAAAAGATGATAATACATGAAATTCCACAATGAAGAACTTATTGCTAACCATACAGCTGTAGTTTCTATTAAAATTCTCATAGTTCTTTTAATATTTGTAATGTTTTCTTTCTGTCTCCAAATTAATCCAATTACTAAACAAGCAAAATAACCACTCATTGCAATGCTACTTAATGCGTCAGATCTAAAAATAACAAGTAAATTCAAAGGTTGAGGGCTATTTTGTAAAATTGAACCAGTTCCGATTGACAACCATGGTTCATCTCCAATTATTGCTTTAGTTCCTCGAGTAAAGAAAATTTGAAAAATAAAATGAGTTATTAAGATGCTTGTACTATGGATTAAGGGGCTTTTTAAGGCTTTTTTTAATGGAATTCCTTGTTCTAGTCGATAAACTAAATTGTAACTAATTCCAATGCCGTTTATTATTGAAAATAATCCTGCCCAAGTAGCAAAAATCATAAAAGGAGCAAATACCACTAATGGAGATTTAGGTAAATAGGTTAAAGCATTTTCATTATTCAACATTATACCATAAACGATAGCATGATTAACAACAACTCCAATAATCGCCAATCCTCTTAAAAAATCAAGAAAGTACAACCGTTTTGCCATAATATTATATCCCACTCTATAAAATATTTATACTTTATTTCTCTAGATAACTATCTATACTAAATCTAGTAAAAAACTTATTCGCACATAAGTCTAAATATAAAAATATACCTATTTTAGTAAAATAGCGGGTTATATTCTTCATATAGGGAATATATAGAGAAATAATAGGTTAACTCAATCACTAAATTTATCCGTGACAATTTTTTTTTAAGATTAGTTTTATCTACAGAAAATTAACACATGAACTATTTTATTTTCTAAACATTATAATTAAAATTAAGTGAAAAACAAAAAAAAAACCTATTCGCACGTATTCTTCTTAGATTTGCTTCTTTTTCGAAAAGATAATTATTCCTAATATCGTTGAGATCACACCGAAAGCGAATACAATCAATAGATCTTCCCAAATATGCGACCATCTTGCACCATATATTAACACCAATCTAATTGCTCGAATTGCATAATATGTCGGAACAAATTTTTGAATGATTCCATCCATTGGGAAAAATGCACCACCTAAAAATTGCAAAGGTAATATAATTATCCAGGCTAAACCTCCAGCGGCATTTGTTGATTTAGCAAAACTAGCTAAGATTAAGCCTAATCCGATGCATGTCAAACTTAAATCCATTATTATTAAAAATGCAAGAAACCAATTAGCTCCAGGTGAAGTATTCACTCCAAATAAAGGCAAACATGCTAAAAGAATTGAGATTTGAATAGCAGAAAATATAAGTTGAGCAGATCCCCCACTTAATAATATAGTGGATCTAGAAACAGGGGTTGTATCAAGACGTTTAAGCATACCAGTGGATCGTTCAAAAGCAAACATTGTTCCCACACTGGAGATTCCAACTAATACTGCTACAGCAATAATGCCAGGTGCCGACATGTCAAACCATGTAAGATTTCTATCATCCGGACCGATTGTCTGCTCAATTTTTAGTGTTGTTATGTTATTATATAAAAGAACAATGTTGTTTACAATACTTTCAAAAATATTTGTTATTACTACTCCAGTTACTGTATCTGCTACAGTATGAACTTGAAGTTGTGGTTCTCCTGCAGTATAATTCGTATTATTTACAGCAATGGCAAATTGAGCGAAATGATCATCTATGTTAGGAGGGATCATTCCATTTTTTATCAATGGGTACCACCATGTACTTCCAATAATTGATTCTGAAAAATTCTTAGGAATAATAATAACCCCATCTATTTTTTCTGAATTAACCAGTTCCAAAGCCCCAGATTCTGTCAATTCTGTTCCATTTTGATATGTTTTCTGATAATGAAAAGTTTCACTAAGTGATGTGTTTTCTTCAAAGAGTTCTATTAAATATAAAGATGCATTTCCTCCTAAATCATGTAGAGGATCATCTAATCCTTCAATGTCATGATTAATAATTGCGATTGTATATGTAGATCGGGAATTTGTGTTATTAAATGCAACAGAAAATAAGATCATAAATAGGAGTGGATAACCAAATATCCAAAACCAATTCTCTTTTTCGCGCAAGGTGATTTTAAGATATTTTGATATTAAAGCACTTGATTGTTGAAAGAAAAATAAAATACTTTTGTTCTTCTTTTTATTCTTAACTGATTTTTTCATATTTTTATTAACTAAATTCTTCATTTTTTTTATTCTCCTTTTTCAATTATGTTTTTCTTTTTTTTAATCTCGTAAATTTCGACCTGTTAGGTCTATAAATACATCTTCTAATGTATTTTGTCGAATAACTAAATCTTGCATTTTTATTTTGAACTGCTTGTCCAATATATCATAAAAATGAGAAATATTCCTTAAGCCATCATAAGCATTAAATACGATTCTTTCTTTTCCCAAGCATTTTGCCCAGAGGATCTCCGAATTCTCATTTAAGAAAGAAACAATCTTCTCTCTTTCTTCCAAACTGTTATTAAACACACGAAATTCAATTATATCTCCCTTTCCATGTTCTCCCTTTAATTGTTGTGGTGAACCTTCAGCAATAATTTTACCATGATCAATAATTGCAATGTTATCTGATAGATCATCAGCCTCTTCCATATTATGAGTCGTTAGAATTACAGTTTTGTTTTCTTTTTCAAAATCTTTAATAAAATCCCAAACTACTCGTCTACTTTGAGGATCCAATCCAGCTGTAGGTTCATCAAAAAAAATTATTTCTGGATTATGGATAACTGCCATTAAAACATTAATTCTTCGTTTCATTCCACCAGAAAAACCTTTTATAAGACTATTTGCTCTATCTAATAGTTTCATTCTGCCTAATAGCTCATCTATATGCTCTTTATATTCCGATTTTGGAATTTTATGGAGTCGTGCGATTAGTTCAATGTTTTCACGCGCTGTTAAATAATCATACATTACAATTTCCTGCGGGCAAACACCAATTAAGGACTTAATTTTTTGAGAATCATGAATTAAATCGTAACCTAGTATATTTGCAGTTCCTGAGGTAGGTTTAAGTACAGTTGAAAGCATGTTAATTGTAGTGCTTTTTCCTGCCCCATTTGGTCCTAAAAAGCCAAATAAATGACCTTTGCGGATTTTCAAATTTATATTATCAACAGCGGTTAAATCAGAAAACATTTTTGTTAAATTAATCAATTCAATTCCATTTGACATGATTTCTACCTACACTATTATTAAATTGATGTTATTTTTCTTCATTTTCTATTATTCAAAAGATTTTAGGAGTACAATTCTTAGCATTTTATAATTTTCATTTAAATTGATTTATTCAAGCTTTATCATCATATGGACTTATTGTTTTGATAACTCCATTTGTTATTCAACGCTATCTGTTGTATTGAATTTTTAGTACTAAGAATTCTTTTATAAATTATGTGAAAAAACATTTAAGACACAATGCCCTATTTTTATTAGTAAATGTTCGGTTAAGCCAAAACCCCCCGAACAAATTTGTGATGAATATGCCTTCACGACGTTCTGATAATACTCTTGTATTTAAGTTAGTATTCTGGGGCCCATCAATGGGTGGTAAGACATGTGCGTTAGCATGGATATATGAAAAAGAAGGGTTAGCTAGCGGGAAGCTCCAAAGCATTACAGACCCAACTGGACGCACATTATTCTTCGACCGAGTTGTGGCTCGGGTAAGTAATGTAGTCTTCCAAACCTATACCGTAGCAGGGCAGCGTCGCCATAAATATCAAAGGAAAACTGTTTTGAAAGGTGCAGATGCAATTATTTTTGTGTGGGATTCTTCTAGCGATCAGTGGGAAGAGAATTTGTATAGTTTGAAAGAGTTGCTTAAATTTTATGGGACTAAAGTGATGCCAGGAGCAGATGGTACAGCTGAAGTTCCTTTGGTTCTTATGGCGAATAAGCGCGATTTACCAAATCCAACTCCAATTGATAAAATTCGGGAGGTTTTAAATGCTGCTCGCTTATCAAATGTTTTAATTTATGAGACAATTGCGATTACAGGAGTAAATGTGAAACGGGCATTTGTATTTGCTGCCCGTGAAGCTGTGTTGCGTCATTATATGAGATTGCAGCAAGGAAATGTAGAATTGCCTCAAACAGAAGAATAATTAGATAATGTTAATTATTACTGATAGTTGCTAAGTAATCAAGATTTTTTATTAGTTTTCAATAACTTCTTTCTTATTTTTAAAATAAAAGTAGAAATTGATCGGATAGATCCCAAGATTACAATGAATAAATATTATTGACATTTAGACTTTTTGTTGATTTTTACTCAGAATAATCAAGATCAAATAAATAAAGTGAATGTTTTGATATGTGCGAATAAGTTTTCTTTTTTATTTTTTACATTTTACTAACAAAACATTAACATACTTCTAAATTGTAAATTGAATAGTGAAAAATGAATAATTATCGCAACACATTTAGAATTTTGCCTGATAAAAATCTTTCTCGTGAGCCTAAGATAATTGATCCTAAATTAGTTAGTGGAAAAATTGAAGATTTAATTAAATTTGTGTATCACAGATTAAATCGAGATGGGGCAATAATAGGTGTAAGTGGTGGATTGGATTCAGCGGTTACTGCTTCTTTGACTGTGCGAGCTTTAGGAAAAGAAACTGTATTGGGAATAAATTTGCCAGAATTTGATAGTAAACCTATTCATCAAAAGCATGCAAAAAGGTTTGCACAAATTTTAGGCATTCAATTTAAACGAATAAATATTACTCGAATGGTCCGTGCTGCAGGTACATATAGAATATTACCATTAAGATTTTTACCTACAAGATATTTGCGTAATCGTGCAGTGGATTATGGAAAACGTCATTTTTTGAACAATCATGGGGATCATTTACTCCAAAATAGACTAGAATCTCCAAAAAATAAATGGATTGCTAAGGGTAATGCTTATGCTATAAGTAAACATCGGTTACGAATGGTGAAATTGTATCAACTCGCAGAATTGGGTAACTTAATGGTGGTTGGAGCAGCAAATCGCACAGAGTGGCTTACTGGAACATTTTCAAAATGGGGTGTTGATCATTGTGCTGATGTAATGCCCATTATGCATTTATATCGAACGCAAGTGGAACAACTGGCAGAATATTTAGAGATTCCGGATTGGATTCGTAACAAATATGCTGATCCTGATGTAATTCCTTCAATTTTAGATAAAGAATCACTTTTAGGAGGATTTCAGAAAGTGGATGAAATATTGATGACAGTTGAGGATTATTTTACGATGAAAGATCAGAATAATCAGAGTGATCAAAACATTCGAAAAATACTAAATGAAATAAAAAGTGAGCAAAAAAACGATACCAAAAACAGAAAAAAATTGTCACATTATCAATTTAATTTCCATCCTTCATTTATTGAATTTAAAAAAGGCCTTTATGAAAAGTTCAACAGAGATTTGGTTGACAGTACTCTTGCATTGGTTGAAAAATCTGCCCACATGCGTGTTTCTCCCTTCCATTTATAAAATTATAACGGTGAAATCCAATTTGCCAAAAAAAAATCAAAGAAAAAAGAAGAAGATTACTATAAAAAATATCGCTATTGGGGGTTGGTCAAATCCATTTTTAGAAAAAATGCGAATTCATCCACTAACAGAGCAAAAGTGTTCTGAATATAGTACTTCTGATGGATTACCCCTATTTTACAGAAAATGGATTCCAATAATGAAACTCAATCAGCGAGATGATAATCTCAAAATTTCTAAGATCGTTGTATGTTTGCATGGTTTACATTCTCATGGTCAAAAATTTGTGCTTTTAGCAGATCATCTGGCTCAATTTACCGATTCGAAAAGTTGGCGTGTTGTTGCTCCCGATCTTCGAGGACATGGTCTTAGTTGGAATGAATCGAATCCTCGTGGTGATATTCTTGATTTTTCTTTATGGCTTGCTGATATTGTCGAATTTATTTCTTTTTTGCGTAAGCAATATCCGAAATCTTCAATATTTATTGTAGCAGAGAGTATGGGCGCTGCAGTATCAATTTTAACAACCATAAAAATACAAAAAATGATTAATGGTTTGATTTTGCTATCACCTGCTCTAAAACCTTTTGCTCTTGCTGAAATTACATTAATCCAAAAATCATTTACATATGGGCTAATTGGTGGGATTGAGCGCCCTAATATCAAGGATCGAGGTCAAGGCCGCTATTCAACAAATTCTCAAGCTTATATTCAATATCAAATGAACGATCCGCTGAGACTTGATAAAATTACGCCCAGATATTATTATCAAGTGATAAAAATGGTTCATCAACTTAAACCGCTTGATTTTTCAAATTTTGTTCCTTCGTGCCTATTTTATGGCGATAAAGATGTTGTGGTTGATTTACAAGGTATGAAAGAATATATAAGACGTTTAGGTGGAACTGATAAAGCTTTACATTTGATTCCAAATGCTTTTCATGAGTTGTTAACAGATGTTCAAGCCCAAAAATATCATATTCTTAATAAAATCAAGCAGTGGATTGATAGTCACTGAAAATCTTTTTATTCAAACAGTTCTTTGAGTAAATTATGAATGCGATCTGGATCGCAATAAGTGAATTTATTATTGCAGGCGGGTTGATTCTTTTCTGGATTTATTTTTTTAAAGTTGAAAATCAAAATCCTAATAAATCTTCTGAATATCTTGCATTTGAGCGCTCCTTTCCTATTCCAGATCTGGTTTGGTTAACTCCTGCTTTAATCATTTCAGGGATAACTTTGTTACAGAATTCTAAAGTGGGTATAATTCTCACAATTGGATCAGGTGGGTCTTTACTTTTTCTTGGTTTGCTTGATACTTCTTTTAACATTCAAAACGAAGGATATACAAAATCATTAACAGATATGGTTATAAATCTAAGCATTAATATAACTTGTATTGGTATGGGAATAGTATTTTTAATTGTGGGTGGTTCTTGGATAACCTTTTAAAATATAATTAAATTATAATGGAAATTTAAAATCAAAATAATAATGCAAATGAATAAAATAAAGAGGAGAAATCATGAAAATAAAACAGCTAATTCAAAAACAACCATTTAGTGGAAAAATAGTAATTATTTGTGGTGCTTCAAAAGGTATAGGTTTCGCTACTGCAAAGTATGTTGCGCAATTTGGTGGAAACCTTTGTCTTGTAGCTCGAAATCAAGAAACTCTGCAACAGGCACAAGAAGAATGCCAAAAGCTTTGTTCAAATTCCAACCAATTTGTGGAAATGTTTGCTTGTGATACTACCGATGAAATAAAATTCCGCCAATTGTTTGATGAATTTGTTGCCAAACGGGGTGTTCCTGATTATATGATTAATGTTGTTGGTTATGCCCATCCTAGTTATCTTCAAAATTTAAAGATTGAAGATTTTCGTAATAATATGAATGTTAACTATTATGGACAGCTTGTTCCTATGATGTGCATTCTTCCATATTATTTGAAACAAAAGCGTGGATATTATGCTAATGTTGCTTCTCTTTCAAGTATAGTTGGAATAATTGGATATGCAACCTATACTCCCACAAAATTTGCAATTTACGGTTTGATAGAATCTATGCGGCACGAGTTAAAACCTTATAATATTAAATTTTCAATTATTTTTCCGCCAGATACTCAAACACCTGGTTTTAATGAAGAAAATAAGATTAAACCTTATGAATGCGTCGAGATTTCCAAATCGGGGAGTTTAATGTCTGCAGATGCAGTTGCTTTGAAATTTGTGAAAGGTATTTTAAAAGAAAATTATACAATTTATCCAGGAGATTCAAGTTGGGTGCAATTTATTCAACGTCACTGGCCAAAATTGGGTCATTTCATTATTGATACGCAGTTAAAATTGATTCAAAAGAAAATGAAGAAAAAGAAAATGAAATAAGAGATAATGAAGAAGAAATAATAATCATTATGACAATCAATTGACAATTTGCATCAATTACGTATTTTTTTTATCTAAATTAATTCAATCCTTTCGATCTGTGCTTTTTTCCAATTTTCTTTTTAAAAAATCAATAATTTTACTTACTTTCACTTAATTATAGTATATTTCAACTACATTTGTATAAAGATCGATAAATTTAGAGATGGAGGTGATAATTTTTGATTGTCTTAAGAGTGATGGAAATTTTTATTTTTTTTTTTGAGCTCTTTATGCATTTCTTTCGAACTAAGAAGTAGACTAATGGCGGCTACCATTAAAATTAAGCTAAAAGAAGTGAACCACTGCAAAGGTAAAAATGTTATCAATGCTCCACCAATAAGGGGTCCAATTATTTGAGCGAAAGTATCAATGGATGATGCGATTCCTTGAACTTTTCCCCGTTCCCAAGGGTTTGCTAAGTTTGAGATAAACGATGAAATCGATCCCCGAGTGGCACTTGTAGCTAAACTGTGAAATACGAGCATAATGATAAATTGATAAATTTGAGAAATAAAAATAAAAACGGTAAATTCGATTATATATAGAAGAAATCCAACAATTGCAAGACGATATTCGCCCCATTTCTTCAATGCTGGCATATAAATTGAGAATCTAGTTGTCAATTGAATTATAGCAGTTATCATAAGCAAAATTCCGATTTCAGATGTATCTAATCCAAATTTTTTATATCCAAAATTGGCTAAATTAGAGATAATTGTCATAAATCCAAATGATGAGAGAGCTAAAATCAGTAAAGCGCGTATCAGTGAAGTATGTTTGTACCATAATAGTCGAGGTGATTGCAAAGGGGAAATTGTTGAATATGAAGTTGATGTACTTGATGATGTCGCTAATACTTTTTCCCTTGATATTTTTCCAATTGGTATTTTTTCAATTGGTATTTTTCCCATCGATGCTGTTTTGGGTGATGGTGTTCTCGTCGATGATGTCATTGTTGATAATATGGGTGATTGATTTATTGATTGTTCAAATTTTTCTGATTTGTGTTCTATTTCAATATGCATAATTGGTTTATTATCAGTCTCTCCATTCATTCTACCTTCATCAGATTGATGATTTATAATATGAAGTGTTTTCCCCGTTTTAATGGGTGCGGTTTCTGGTAATCGCAAAAGCGTAATTGTAAATGTGAAAATAGATGTAAAAGCAGCAGCTAGACCAGGACCCGCAAGTCCAAATTGCGAATACAAGAATCCTCCAAGTGCTGGGGCAAAAAGATTGGCAAAATTATGTGCAATTCCTATATTGGTCATTTCCATTGCCATATCTTGTGGTTCGACGACATCGTTAATAACTGCTTTGGATATTGGAAAATTACCACCGAAAATTCCATCTACAATCCGAGAAATCAAAATCATATAATAAGAATTGGCAAAAGCTAAAAGAATAAATCCGAAAATGGTTCCTATTTGTGATAATTGAAGCAATGGCTTGCGCCCGTATTTATCTGATAATTTTCCCCAAATTGGGGCTGATAAAAATGAAAATAAACCATTTAGGGATGCAATGATACTTACTTGGAAGAAAGAAATATTAAATAGTCGAGTGAAATCTGGAAATACAGCAGTGAGTAACGAAAATCCAATTATATCAGAAAAAACAGCGAACCATAAAGGTCGAATGCTTTTATATTTTAGATTTCGTTTTTGTTTTTTAATAGATTGTAAAGCAGATCCATTTTGTTGTATTTGATCTACTTGTGATCGTTGCATTCTATGCCAAAAAGTTCCTGATTGCATTTGAATTGATGTATTATCCTATATAACTAAAAAAAATCATAGCTTTTTCATAATCGGTTAATAATATAATGCCCAATTTTTAAAAAGATCAAAAATCTAGAATCTTTAAGAGGGTTATATCTGAAATTTTTGAAGTGTTTGCAATGTTTAAACAAATTCTTTTGGTGCAGAAAAAAAGTAACCATGTTTTTAAACATAGAAGAATGATTTTAAGTGCACAAATTGGAACTTTTGTTTTAATTATTTTAATTTCCTTGTCTATTTTATCAACACCTAATGTAATTGCATGGAAAAACGGTTCCTATGCCTACAATTCATCAGATTATGATTATTCTACTGATTATGGCACACATGATTGGATTGCGGATGCCGCACTTGATTATCTTCTGGAGATTAATTCTTCTCATTGGAATTGGCTTAATGATCGTCGTGAAATCTTTTATGTCGGAACTGAAGCACCCGATAATTCAGGAGTATCCATGCAATTAGATGGAAAAAATATAACAGGTTTTGGTGATACTGTTTTACATCATATTTATTTTTATGAAAATGGCTCAATTTTAGCCAATGAAGATGATTCTGCAATACGCGCCAAGTGGTGCGGTGATTGGGCGGATGTATCTATGTCTGAAGGAAAATGGGATTCTGCTGCTTTTTATTTAGGTGCAATGACTCATTATTTGGCGGATATGAGCATGTATGCCCATGTCGCTCCAAATAATGTGGCACCTTTCTATCTAAATTTTGATGAGCATCATTCCACAGTTGAGGGTTATGTGAATACACGAACAAATGAAGTTGATGACATTGAAGAATTCTTTCAATTAAATATCAATATTACACAACTTTTACCTGAATCGCCTTATAACGCAGCAGTTGAATTAGCTTGGGATACTTACGCAGATCCAAATCCAACTTTGGCCTTTCATAGAGGTTCTGTATGGCTTCATGAAAATTTCTTTTCAGGATGGGCTCTAACAGTAGAACAACGCGAAGAAGAATCTAATTCCACAAAAATTGCATATTATGATAGAATTGAAGAAAATTTGAATAACGCTATTACCGCCTGTATTAAAAGCATTCTTGCTGTTGGTGAAAATTATACTTATTTTGATCAAAATACTAGCACAAGCATAACTTCAAGTACAACAAATACAGACTCTACTTCGAGTACAACAAATACAGAGTCCACTTCCAGTACAACTAACACTGATTCTACTTCTAATCCAACTAATTCTGACGATAGTGATACAGAATCAGGAAATAAAGGATTGCTTAATTTTATTTCTCTTCCTGATGGAATTTTCATCGGTTTGATGTTTTGGGGTGGTATTATTATAATTTTTTTGAAAAAAAGATTATATTGATGGAAGATAAATATGAAAAATAGTACCTGCATTAATTTGAGATTCAAAGGTTATATAACCATTATGTTTTTTTACAATTGCATAACAAGTGGCGAGACCTAAGCCATTTCCTTCTTTTTTTGTAGTGAAGTAGGGATCAAAAATATGTTTTTTAATAGAATCTGGAATTCCGATTCCTTCATCTTTAATTGAAATATGGATATAATTTCCAGATTTAAATGAAAATGAAGAATCATGAATTGTTGAAAATGATCGAGCTTCAGTAGTAATTGTTATAGTTCCTCCAGAGGGCATTGCTTGTTTTGCATTTATAAACAAGTTGTTAAAAAGTTGGCTCAATTGTCCAATTTCTCCTTTAATATGAGGCAAATTTGGAGAAAAAATTGTTTTATATAAGCAATTCGAGCCTCGCATTATTAAAGAAAGAGAATCATGGATAATTTGATGTAGATCGATTTCTTTAAATTGTTCAACTTGTTCTGAAGTTCTTGCGAAGTTTAAAAGTTGATCTGTTAAATCTCTTGCTCGTAAAGTTGCTTTCTCTAAATCTTGCAGTAATTCTTTATTTTCTTGTGATAATGAATTGTCTACTTGGAGAAGATTAACGATACCTAAAATAGAAACTAAAATATTGTTAAAATCATGTGCGATTCCACCAGCCATAAGGGAAATAGATTCCATTTTTTCTTCTCTCAACTGAGCTTGAAGAAATGATTCTTCCATTTTTGTTCTTTCTGTAATATCTTCAATTAATGCTAATATTGTATCATTTGAAGATAAAATTAATCTTGATTGAAAAAATCGTTGCCTTTTTTCTATATTTAAATGATAAGTAAAAGAAGTAGACTTTTTTTTTTCAATCAATAATTTAATATTTTTCTGTATCTTTTGATTTATATCTTGTGAGAAATATTCATAAATTGAACGATTGAGTATTTCTTTTTTTGGAGCGAGTAATAAGGATTCATTTCCAAAAACATCTAGGATTAATCCATTTGATTTTATATAAAAAATTAAATCAGGCAATTGTTGCAGCAAGTTTTCTATATCTGTTGAAAAATCTACTGGATAATAATTCTGAATTACAAATTTTTTATCAATATGAACAATGTATGAATGTGGACATGTAATATAACGTCTAATAAATATTGAAGTTGTTTTATGTTCTGTAATTTGGCATTGTATTATTATTTCTGGAGAAAGAAGAAAATAAGTAGATCTATGACAAATTGGACATGTAATGAAAATTGTTTCATATTTATTTTGTTTATCAAAAGATCTTTCTCCATTTGATTGTAAAATATTCCGATTTCGAAAGTTTGAAGCATTGCTCTTTAATACTAATGAATGAGAATGAATATCTTGAAGGTAATAAAAAAGAAAGTTGTTTGATTTATAGAAGATTGGAATCGCAACTATAATAGAAAGAAAAATTAAATAATAAAAAGGTCCGAATGATATAGATGTAAAAAAATCCCAAAGAGTATTTGCTAAGTTAAAAATCCAAATAAAATTATAAATTAGGGAATAGTAAAATAAATACAATAAAATTTGATTGCTTGAATCATGAATTTCCTTATATTTACGGTATGTTTTAATTAAAGCGGGAAAATATCCCCAAATTGTGTTAATCAATAATCCAATCGACAGCCAAAAATCTTCAATGTATTTACAGAAATAGCCACTTAAAATTATAAATCCAAAAATACCAATCAAAAAATCTTTGAATCTCAATTTTTGTGAGAATAGTCTTAAACAAAGGATTTTAAATGTAATATTTGAACAAATAAGAAATAAAGCTATTAAAAAGCCACGATCATAGATGAAAAGCCAAATTGAATTATTGAAATTACCAAGATAGTATCTCCAAATAAATTTTAAAGATGCTGATGCCCCAACACTTAATGTAAGAAAACAAAAATAAATCAAATTAATTTTAAATACAGAATTTTTTTGACTTTTCCATTTAAAATACATAAATATTTCAGAAATCAACAAGATCAGAAATATAATTGATTCGAGAATTGCGTAAAATAGAAAATCATCAACAAATAAAGCATCAAGGAAGATCATTAAACATACATCAAAGTTGATATTTTTGTAATTGAAAAAAAATTAGTTCCACGATCGTATATATCTTCCTAAATCTGTTGAATTCTTAAATAGTGAATAATAAAAACTTTTAAAAGTATTACAAACTGCTTTAGTTGATTTTTAATGTATGAATATAATCTTGACAAAGTGGCAAAACTTGCCATTAATTATGCAATTGGGGTAAAATCTGGTGATAAAGTACTCATTCAAGCCCCAATTGTTGCCCAAGAATTAATTCGTGCTTTAGTTTATGAAACTCTTCAAGCTGGAGGGCATCCAGAAGTTCGAGCTATTGTGCCAGGATTGCAAGAAATGACATTAATGTACGGCTCAGATGAACAATTACAATTTGTAAGTCCGATGTTTAAAACTGCAGTTGAAACATACGATGCTCTGATTAATGTTTTTGCTGATTATAATACACACAAACTTGAACAAATACCAGCCGAAAGATTACAAAAAGCACAAATGAGTAAAGATTTACAAGAATTAATGAAAACTTTTGAGAAACGCGAAAGTGCAGGTGAATTAAAATGGACAATTGTCCCTTTTCCATGTGATGCAATGGCTCAAGAAGCGGGAATGGATTTATTTACCTATGAAAAATTTGTTGCAGCCGCTTTAAAACTTAACGTGGATAATCCAGCTGAAGAATGGCGCAAGATTGAGCAGCAGCAAACATCTATTGTGGAACAATTAAACAAGGTCAAAACCATTCGAGTTGTAGGAGAAGATACTGATTTAACTGTAGATGTTTCTGGGCGAACTTGGGTGAATTCATGTGGGCATAAAAATCTTCCTGACGGTGAAATTTTCACTTCACCAGTAGAAGATAACATTAACGGGAAGATTCGCTTTACATACCCTGGCATTTTTCAAGGGAAAGAGATTGAAAATATTTATTTAGAAATTGAAAATGGGAAAGTTATCAAAGCCACAGCAGATAAAGGTCAAGAATTATTAGACAGTGTTCTGCAGATCCCAGGTGCAGATCATTTCGGAGAATTTGCCATTGGTACCAATTATGGGATAACCAAATTTACTAAAAACATGCTTTTCGATGAAAAAATTGGTGGAACTTTACATATGGCATTAGGTCGGGGTTTTCCTGAAACTGGCGGAAAAAATCAATCTACTATCCATTGGGATATTTTAAAAGATATGCACAGCGAAGAATCAATTATCTATGCTGATGATAAAATTATATATCAAGCTGGAAAATGGAAAATTGACTAATCATCTTTTTTATAATTTTATATTTTTTATATTTTTTAGACTTTTTAGACTTATTAGACTTCTTAGACTTTTTAGATTGTTCGCTTTTTTATCATTTCTGTTGATAAATTTCATTATTAATGTGAATACTTAGAATTTTATTATTCTAAAGATTAATTTAAGAAGGAAAAGTTTGTATCGTTAAAAAAAGGCATTGAAGAAAAATAAATTGACTTTTATCTAAAAAATAATAAAATATTTCGAATGAAAAATAAATTATTCATCCGAATCATCTGCATCGCAGAGTGCTACTGAAGAAACACTGTCATCTTCATCAAGTCTCATAACAATGACTCCTTGAGTCGCTCTTCCCGTTTCACGAATATCTTCTGTTCGAATTCGAATAATTATCCCCTTTGTACTTGCCAAAAGTAAATTTTTATTGCTGGGAATGGCTTTAACAGCCACAACCTCATCAGTATCATTGCGTAGTTTCACATTAATTACTCCCTTCCCACCACGATGAGTTAATCTATACAAATCTAATCTGCTATGCTTTCCATACCCCTCCTTGGTAATTGAAACTACAGTTGAATCTTGATCAGCAATTATGAAATCAATTACTTCATCATCTGGTCGTAATTTTATTCCTCTAACTCCACGAGCTGTTCTTCCCATAGATCGAATTTCATTCTCAATAAATCGAATTGCAAATCCTTTTTTTGTTGCCATAAGAATATTCTTACCAGGTGGACAATATTTCGCGCATACTAACGAATCACCCTCTAATATTGACATGCATCTAATTCCAGTCTTACGGATTTTTTCAAACGCTTTAAGATCTGTTTTTTTCACTAAACCTTTTGATGTTGAGAAAACTAAGAATGAATTTTCATCAAATTTCTGAATATTGGCGATATCTATTATTTTTTCATCTGATTGAAGTTGAATATAATTCACAATTGCTTTACCTTGAGAATTACGCGAAGATTTCGGAATACTAAATGCTGGAATCGAGTATACTCTTCCTTTTTGAGTAAAAAGGAGTACTGTATCATGTGAAGACCCGATAAACATTTCTTTTACAATATCTTCTTCTCGAATCTTCATTCCGCGTTTACCTTTTCCCCCTCTTCCTTGTGATTGATAATTCTCAAGAGTCATACGCTTTATTTTTTGATTTTGGGTGATTATTATTACACAATCTTCTTCTGGTTCTGTTTGAATTTGATCAATCGAAATCTCAGTTATGTCCATTCGAATTTCTGATTTTCGAGGATCACCATAATCTTTCATTAAAGCCAATGTTTCGTCTTTAATAATACCATGAAGTTTTGTTCGATCAGAAAGAATTTCCTCATAATATCGGATTTTCTTTAAGAGATCTTCTTTTTCATCAATTAATTTTTGAGTCTGTAGATTTGTCAAACGACTTAATGGCATTTTCAAAATTTCTTGCACTTGAAGTTCGCTAAATTGAAATTTTTCTTGGAGTTTTTTAGAAGCTTCTTGAGTGTTTGAACTTTGTTTGATGATTGCGATAACTGCATCTATATTATCAATGGCTTTAAGTAAACCTTCAATAATATGCATACGTTTTTTAGCTTTTGCCAATTCGAATTTAGTTCTTCTTGTAATAACGCGTTCGCGATGTTGGATAAATTCTTGAATGATTTCTACATAATTAAGTACTTTTGGTTGCTTTCCCTCATTTACCAGCATTAAATTAATAATACCAAAAGTAGTTTGTAATTGTGTACGCACATAAAGACGATTCAAACATGCATTTGCGTCAGAATTCTGCTTTAATTCAATAACAATACGCATTCCTGTTCGATCTGATTCATCTCTAATATCTGATATTTCTGGAACTGCTCCTTTGTTGACTAATCCTGCAATTGCTTCTATTAATCGTGCTTTATTTACCATATAAGGTATTTCTGTAATTATTACTGCATCTTTATTGCGACCTGCTCCGTCTTTTTCAATCTCACATTTTGCCCTTGTAATAATTTGCCCTCTTCCTGTTTCAACTGCATTAATAAATCCTTTATTCCCCATAATTAAACCTCCAGTTGGGAAATCAGGACCTTTAAGATATTTTAGAACATCTTGACTTGTAAGATTTTCAGGATCATTATCAATAGCATGGCAAATAAGCTGACCGATTTCATTGAGATTATGAGGTGCTATATTCGTTGACATACCAACTGCAATGCCTGAAGCTCCATTTAGCAAAATCAATGGTAATTTTGAAGGAAGAAAAACAGGTTCTTGAAGAGATCCATCGAAATTATCTTGAAAATCTACAGTATCTTTCTCAATATCTTGCAAAATCTCATTAGATATCTTAGCAAGCCTCGCTTCTGTATATCGCATCGCTGCGGCCGAATCACCATCAACAGAACCAAAGTTACCTTGACCATCGATTAATTGATACCTAACGGAAAAATCTTGAGCCATCCTAACCATTGCTTGATAAACACTTTGGTCTCCATGTGGGTGATATTTACCAAGACAATCTCCAACAATACGAGCGCTTTTAAAGTGTGGTCGATTGTAAAAGAAATTATTCTGAGCCATAGAAAACAAAATGCGCCGTTGCACAGGTTTAAGACCATCACGCACATCAGGTATTGCTCTTCCAATAATTACACTCATAGCATAATCTATGTATGATTTGCTTAATTCTTGTTTCAAGTCTCGATCTATGATTTGTGGAGATGAGATTGATTGATATTCGTTTGGAAGTGTTGGAGAAGTAGGATTTGGTGAATCTGGCATAATTTATACTCTCTTAATGATTATTATTCTTGATCAAAGGTAATTTAAAATTCATTTAAATATCTATATCCATAGCTTGGTGATAATGCTCCATTATATATTCTCGTCGAGGCTCAACTTCATCACCCATCAAAACAGCAAAAAGATTATCTGTTGTAGCAAAATCTGTATATTTTACTCGATGAAGTCGCCGCTTTTCCGGATTCATTGTCGTTTCCCACAACTCTTCCGGGTTCATTTCCCCAAGACCTTTGTATCGTTGAATTTTGATTTTATCCGGATCTGGAATATTATATTTTTTCATGAATTTCGATAATTCTTCATTTAGTTTCTTTGGATCATCTTCAATATAAAGATAGTCAAAGTGTTTCTTATATGAAATCTTATAAATTGGAGGGACTGCCAAATAGACATGTTTTGCTTCAATTAATGGGCGCATATAGCGAAAAAAGAAAGTAAGCAGTAATGTTTCAATATGGTGGCCATCTACATCAGCATCGGCCATTATTATGATTTTATGATAGCGTAAATTAGATAAATCGAATGAAATCTCTCCATTTTCACTGTGATCGGCATTTCCTTCACCTTCTCCATTTTCATCTTCAGGTTCTGGAATAAGAGAAGGATCATGAATTCCTATACCAATTGCTTTTATCATGGCAGCGATTTCTTTATTGGCAAGAATTTTTGCTAGTCTGGATTTTTCCACATTGAGAATTTTTCCCCTAAGAGGTAAAATAGCCTGAGTGGCGCGATTTCTTCCTTGTTTTGCTGAACCACCAGCAGAATCTCCTTCAACAATAAAGATTTCGCATTCTTCAGGATTTTTTGAAGAACAATCGGCTAATTTACCTGGTAATCGTAGACTATCAAGAGCTGATTTTCTTCGTGTTAATTCTCTTGCTTTTTGACTAGCAATACGCGCCTTTTGTGCTAAAACTGATTTTTGCAAAATATGTCGGGCTTCACCTGGATGTGTGTCAAAATGATGCATAATTTCTGAAAAGACAAGTTCAGAAACAATTCCTTTAACTTCTGGATTACCTAATTTTGTTTTTGTTTGACCTTCAAATTGTGGCTCTGGGACCCGAACAGCTAAGACCGCAACTAAACCTTCTCGAACATCAGAACCTTTCAAACCTTTTTCTCCGATATCTTTAAACTCACGTGGATGTTCTTTAATATAATTATTAAAAACTCGGGTAATTGCAGTTTTGAACCCAGTTAAATGAGTTCCTCCTTCAATTGTGTTAATATTATTAACAAAACTATAAATTAGTTCATTATAACTTTCATTATATTGGAATGCGATTTCTGCAACTACTCCATTTTTCGATTTGGATAAATGAATGGGAGTTGGGTGTAAAGTTTTCTTATTTTTATTAAGATACATTACAAAATCAGAGACGCCATTTTCATATTTGAATACTTCTCGATTAGGAGAATTTGGTCGAGCATCAATAATTTCAATTTCAATAGGATTAAGAAAAGCCAGATCTCGCAGTCGAGATGAAAGATATTCATAATCGAATTGAAATTCATCAGGAGGGATGCTTGTAAATATCTCTTTATCTGGATAAAATGTAATTTCGGTTCCATTTTCTATTTCGGAATCTGGTTCTTCAAATTCCTGAGTTGGTTGAATGATTTTTCCTTTTCCGACTTTTAATTCATAACGTTTATTTTTACGCCAGACTTTGATTTGGACCCATTCTGAGCAAGCATTTACTACTGCTAAACCTACCCCGTGTAAACCGCCCGAAACAGCATAAGATTTTTTATCAAATTTTCCTCCTGAATGAAGTGAAGAAAAGATAACTTCTAAAGTGGGTATCTTTTTTATCGGATGAATTTCTGTAGGAATTCCACGCCCATTATCTCGAACAGTGCATGAATTATCAGGATTTAAAATAAGAGTAATTTTTGAACAATAGCCACCAATTGCTTCATCAATACTATTATCAATAACTTCAAATGCTAAATGGTGAAATCCTTTTTTTCCAGTACTTCCAATATACATTGCTGGTCGTTTACGGACACCATCTAAACCTTCCAACACCACAATGTTATTAGCGTCATACTTATTTTGTACGGATGGCTGTAGTTGTTCTATGTTTTTATTTTCTTGAGTAAAGTTGGTATTATTGTCTTTATTGTTATTAGAAATTTCCTTTTGAACATTGGTATTTTCCTTTTGAACATTAGTATTTTCTTGAGATACATTAGTCACGGAAAGTTTCACCTATTGATTCGACAAAAAGCAATGTTTGGTGTCAAAACTAGAAACAGTTTTTGCTTCTGTAAATAAAAGAAAGGTTTGGCAACTAAAAAGAGTTATGTTCTTTAAAATCTTCTCTATCAAAATATAGGCAAGAAAAATGCAAAATTTTTCAAGATCATTATTAATTAACCTAGGCTTAAATTTCAGTATTTATCATTCAACTAAATCCAAAAATAATGTGTTATATTATTATAATATATGGGAATAATACAATCATATCTTTCAAATAGAGTTTTTGTTGGTGATCTATATCCAGTTCACTTAATGGGAATAATCAATCTGAGCCCTGAAAGTTTCTTTAAAGAATCATTTATACCAAAAGATGCTATACTGCCTCAAATTATGGATGATTTGGCAAATGGTGCGACTTTCCTTGATTTTGGAGCAAGATCAACAGCTCCATGGTCAGATCCCATTACAATCAATGAAGAGTATGCTCGAGTGGAGCAAGCATTAAAAATCGCCCTTCCACACATTCCAAAGAGCGTAGTTCTTTCAATTGATACTCAGTATTCTGAAATTGTTGAATTAGCTATAAAATTGGCTGCCCCATATGATATTCCTCTTTTGATTAATGATATTTCTTCATTTCACACTGATCCAAAAATAAAAGATATGGTTGTTTCTCACAATCTTCCTGTTTGTTTGATGGCAACTCAAGAGAAACCAGGAGATGCAAAAAGTATAAGTGAAATTTTGCATGCTCTATTTTCAACAATTGAATCATTATCTAGCGACAATTATGATCTTTCTCAAGTAATTATCGATCCAGGAGTAGGAAAATGGATAGCAGAAAAGACATTTGAATATGATTTAGAAATGCTTCATTCTCTGGAAGATTTTCGAGCACTTCAAGCTCCAATTTTAGTTGGCTTGTCTAGAAAATCTTTCATTGGTTCAGTTTTGGAGAAAAAAAATCCAATAGAAAGATTAGATGGGAGCCTTGCTGCTACTTCAGTTGCTGTTTTTAATGGTGCTCATATAATTCGTGCCCATCAAATTACTAAAAAATTGCGCGAGACAGTTCAGATGGCATCAGCAATTCGAAAGAATGTTATTCAAACGCAAATAAAAGATCAGAAAGCAGTATTACTCCCAAATTTTCATACAAAAGAAGCAGCAGAAATCTTTCTTCGTAGATCAGGTGTATCTAAAGGTGGAGCAGCAATTATGAGGCAGAAAATGATTCATCGCCTAATTCAAATTGATAATTTAACTGCACCGCAAGCTTTGATATTAAAACAAGAAATGCTGGCTCGAAATGGAGAAGTGGCAATTCATAAAGATGTAATCACCACAGAGAATCAAAAATACGAAAAAAAATTCACTGTTGTATTAATGGGAACACAGTTGGAGTTCCAGAAATTAATCAGTAAATTAAAAAATCAAGATTTGGAATTAAATCAGATAGGAATGATGATTGAACGACTCATTCAGCAAGCAGAAACCCCAAAAACTAATTTTTCAAAGATATTAAAGATTATAAAAAATAAAACTAATCCGTAGCCACGACAGATGAAAAAATAATTTAATCATTTAAAAAATATTACAGAGAATTGAAAATGCTAACAGCAATCGGACTTAAAACCACACACATCATTAAACAAGGCGAAGATTTATTTACTGTATTATGTGATACTTTTGAAGCAAATACTCAATTTCCTAAAGAAAAATCTATACTTGTAATTGCAGAAACTGTTGTAGGAACTTGTCAAAACCGAATAGTTCGGTTATCTGATGTGGAAAATTGTTCTTTAGAAGCTGAAGAGCTAAGTGAGAAATATAATGTAGATCCCAAATTTGCTGAATTAATAATTCGAGAAGCTGATGAAATTGTTGGTGGTATTCCAGGTATGATTTTTACGCTTAAAGATGGGATTCTCATCGCAAATGCAGGTATTGATAAATCAAATGCAGGAGATGAAGATCAATATTCTTTATGGCCTTCTAATCCTTTTAATGTTGCTGCTGAATTATGTCAAGAAATTAAAAGTAAATATAGACTGAAAGATTTCGGTGTCATTATATCTGATTCGAGAGTTCAACCACTACGAAGAGGAATCGTAGGTGTAGCAATCGGAGTCGCTGGATTTAAGCCTATTATTGATTGTCGTGGTCGATGTGATCTTTATGGGCATAAAATGGAATGGACAACTCGTGCTATGGCTGATCAAATTTCAGATGTAGCGCACATTTTAATGGGTGAATGTGACGAGCAAACACCATTCATTTTAGTAAACAATGTGCCTGTGAATTTTACTAATGAGCTCATCGACCCACAATCCATGATTATGCCAAAAAAGGAAGATCTTTTCAGCCGAATCTTTAATTTTTAATCTTAATTTTTTATTGTTAATTTAGGTGACAATTTTTAGAAAATTTTAATCTTATAATCTTATAATCTCATGATCTCATGATCTCTTGAATATATTCATGGATGAAAACTATGGAATCTCAATCCAAACACCGAAGAAAATTCGGTCAGCATTATACATCTTCTGGAATTTTTCGAGAATTTATCCTACCTACCATTCAATCTGAGTTATATAACTATATTTGGGTCGATTTATATGCTGGGTCCGGTAATCTAATTCTTCCAATTTTAGAAAACATTTCTGAATCAAAACGAATTAATTTTTTCAAAAATCATATATTTTTATTTGATATTCAAGAGAAAAGCATTGAAGAAGCAATTTCTAATGCAAAACTATATGGAATTCCTAAACCCATCGCTGAAAAAAATATTATGCTATGGGATTCTTTGAAATCATTCCCTGATTTACTGAAAAACCTACCTAAATCATATCCAATTTTTCATATAACTAATCCTCCCTATCTATATTTGGGGTATATTTCAAAACATCGTGAAACACAAAGTCATTTACAGTATTTTGCAGGTGTAAATGAAGGATATCAAGATCTTTATCAAATTGCATTGATGAATGATCTCCGTCAAGCTATTTCTCGCATGATTTACATTATTCCAACTAATTTTTTATTCGGAAATTCAGTTTCAAATCAATTCAGGGATAGTTTTTTGCCACACTATAAAATTCAACAAGCATTCATATTTGAAAAGCCGATTTTTGAATTTACAGGGATGAATGTTGGTATCTTTTTCTTTATCAAAAAAATCCAAAAAAAGAAAGAAGTAGTTGAATTTTCTGCAATAAAAATTAACACTAAGAAGATTTCTAAAAAATATATACTGCATCCGAGTTATCATTATAGAGCTGGAACAACATTTGAAGAATTTACTCAAAACTACAGATGTAGAACACCAATAAAACTACACTATTATTTAAAAGTTCAAGAAGTTTTAGAACATCCTGGTGATAAAGTTATTTCTGTAATTGATGCCAATAAATACTTCAAAAATAAGTATCAACGACAAAAAATATATATTAATTCAGAATTAGCAGAAAAAATCTACAAAAATATTCTATGGGTTAGAACTGTTGATACAGGAAAATGGGAAGGAAGAGCAGGATTATATGAAATTTATGCTAGTTTTGGAGTATCTGGAATTTTAGTAACAAAAAACACATACAGAACTAATCCTATTCAAATTTTCTTTGATTCACCATTAACTATTTCTGATCAGCGCCTTTTGCAACAATATGTTAATATTATTCTTGAATATTTACGTACTAAATCTGATAGCGAGTTCCTTACTTCTTATAAGTATTCTTCAGGTGATTATATCCGGAAATATTTCGGACTTTCCCAAGCTCGAAAAATAATTGAAACCTGTCCTTTGCTTTTGATGAAACCTCAAGAAAAGGAAGATTTTCGTAAAAATCTAGAACAAAAAGATATCCAAAAGATTCTTAAATTTTGTAAAAAATATTCACAAAAGGGTGAAAATAATGTCAGCTGAAAGCCCAAATGATGAAAATTTCACAATTCAACAATTTAGAACAATTCTCAAGCAATTTGTTGCTGATCGAGATTGGGAAAAATATCACACTCCACGAGCGCTTTCTGAAGCAATATCAATTGAAGCGGGAGAATTGCTAGAAAACTTCCTTTTTAAACCAGATGACTATTTTCACGGAGATTTAACACCTATAACTGATGAAATTGCTGATGTTTTTATATATTTATTGAATTTGGTTAACAGTTTAAAACTTCCTAATTTTACTGAAATCGTTCTTCGTAAAATTGAAAAAAATAGTAAAAAGTATCCTATTGAACAATTCAGTGGAGATAATTATTCAAAGCAATAGATTCGTGAATTTCATTGTTAATTTTTATATTTGGGCAAAATTATTCAGATTTAGTAGATAGTAATAGAGCCTTAATATTTAATGCCCGATGATTTTTTAAATATTAAACCATGAGCTAATATATGCTAGATGAATCGCTTATAAGAGATCAACTGCATAATACAGTGCATGAGATAAAATTACCTCAATTAGGGAAACACTATAGAGGAAAAGTACGTGAAAATTTTATTGATGAAGAAAATCATCAACGAATAATTATTTCTACAGATCGTCTCAGTGCTTTTGACAAAGTTATTACAACAATTCCATTTAAAGGTCAACTGTTAAACCAAATGTCTACATTTTGGTTTGAAAAAACTAAACATATTGCACCAAACCATATAATCGATATTCCAGATCCAAATGTCGTACGCGTGCATGAATGCCAGAGTTTACCAGTTGAAATGATTGTCCGCGCATACATTACTGGAAGTGCATGGCGTGCATATCAAAAAGGGGAATCTGTTTCAGGAATTACTTTTCCCGAAGGATTAAAGAATTATCAAAAATTACCTGAACCAGTAATTACTCCTACAACTAAAGCTGAGGTAGGAGAGCATGATTTGCCTATTTCAAGAGAAGAGATTATTTCAAAAGGTTTAGTTGAAGAAGAAGTTTATGTTACCATTGAAAAGAAAACAATGGAACTGTTTAAATTTGCATCTGATTATTGTGCACAAAATAATCTCATCTTGGTAGATTGTAAATTTGAATTTGGAAAAACTCATGATGGTGAAATTGTAGTTATTGATGAAATTTTTACTCCAGATGCTTCACGATTTTGGATTAAAGATAGTTATCAAGAGCGATTTGAAAAAGGAGAAAAGCCAGAGATTCTAGATAAAGAGTTTTTCAGACAGTGGTTAATAAAAGAGAAAAATTTTATGGGAGATGGGCCTATTCCTGAGATACCAGATGATATCAAAGTTGAATTTGTAAATCGGTATGTTCAATCATATGAGATGATTACTGGGCAAGATTTTGTTCCTGTAATTGAAGGAAATGTAATTGAACGAATAAAAAAGAACCTAAAAATATAGAATTTCATATTATTCTCTTTTTCTTGAATTATTTTTTGGTTTTTATTTATTTTTTTATTAACTCTATTTGTGCGGATAAGTTCTAGAAATCAGCTCTAAGTTACTAATAATATTAACTTACCATTAAAGATTTCAACGTGCTATTTTAAAGCGTAAAAACATTGGTGTAAATATATCCAAGTGAATATTTTTCTAATGAAATTGGAGATTTAATAGAATGGAAAATGTGCACCGTATCGAGGTTGGAATTTCAGTAGATTCCAACGTTCTTGCAGCCATCAAGCATGATCTCGACATAACCATTGTTTCTAAAGTAGAAATAATTAAAGTATACACTATTGAAGGTGGAAATTTAACCTTTGATCAACTTTCAAAATTAGGAAAAGAAGTTTTCTCAGATCCAATTACAGAGCAATTTAGAGTAGATTCACCATTAGCAAGGAATTTTGATGGAACAATATTAGAAATTGGGTTTAAACCAGGAGTAACAGATAATGTTGGTACGACTGCAGTTCAAGCCATAAGTGATGCCATCAATGTCAATGTCAATGGAGTATATACATCCGAGCAATTTCTCCTTCACAATTGTGATACTGCCACTGCAGAAAATATTGCAAAGAACTTACTTGCTAATAATTTAATTCAACGCTGGGAAATTAAATCCGGTAAAATGATTCACGAATTCAACCCTACAGTTCCAAAAGTAATATTGAATCAGAAACCTGAGGTAAAAGAAATCAATTTAGATGTTTCGGATGAAGAATTACTCAGAATTAGTCAAGAAAATGTTTTAGCTCTAAATTTAGAAGAAATGAAAGCGATACGGAATTATTTCCATCAAGAAAAAGAAGAAAGGTTGAAATTGGGATTGCCTCCTAATCCGACCGATGTTGAATTAGAATGTTTAGCACAAACATGGTCAGAACACTGTAAACATAAAATCTTTAATGCAAAAATCGAATATTATGAAGAAGGAGAAAAAAAAGAAACTATTGATTCGTTATTTAAAACATATATTAGAGCAGCAACAGAGCAAATTAATTCTCCTTATTTAGTCTCTGTCTTCAAAGATAATGCTGGTGTCATTAAATTTAATGATGATTTTACAGTTGCAATGAAGGTGGAAACACATAATTCACCTACTGCGTTAGATCCATATGGAGGCGCGTTAACTGGTATTGTGGGATGTAATCGAGATCCTGCAGGAACAGGTAAAGGATTTAAATTAATATTTAATACTGATGTATTTTGTTTTGCCAGTCCATTTTATAAAGGTAAAATTCCCCCTCGTCTTTTCCATCCCCGGCGTGTTCTTAAAGGCGTTCATAAAGGAGTTATTGATGGTGGAAATCAATCAGGAATTCCAACAGTAAATGGAAGTCTTTATTTTGATTCCAGATATTTAGGAAAACCATTAGTCTTTGTTGGAACTGGAGGGATTGCTCCTGCAAAAATTAACAATAAGTTTACTCATGAAAAAAGTCCGAAACCAGGGGACTTTGTTGTGATGTGCGGAGGAAAAATTGGTGCTGATGGAATTCATGGTGCTACTTTTTCGTCTTTGGAAATTAATGAGAATTCTCCTGCGACTGCAGTTCAAATTGGTGCTCCAATTGTTCAAAAAAATATGTTGGATTTTCTTCTAAAAGCTCGAGACTTAGATTTATTTAATGCAATAACAGATAATGGTGCAGGTGGTTTATCTTCAAGTGTTGGAGAGATGGGGCAAGAAATTGGGGCAAGGTTGGATTTAGAAAAACCTCCGTTGAAGTATCCTGGACTTATGCCTTGGGAAATTTTAGTAAGCGAAGCGCAAGAACGTATGACTGTAGCAGTCCCACCAGAAAAAATTGAGCAATTTATGGAATTATCTGAAAAATTTGAGGTAGAATCCACGATTGTAGGCGAATTTGATAATTCTAAACATTTCCAGTTATATTATCAAAATGAAATTGTTGGAAATATCTCAATGGATTTTTTACATGAAGGAACCCCTCAAAAGAAAATGATAGGAAAGTGGACTCCTCTAAAAGGATCAGATCCGGAATTTCCCGCGCCTAAATCTATGGCATCAATGCTAAAACGAATGTTAGGACGTTTGAATATCTGTTCAAAAGAAGAAGCTATTGTTCGTCGATATGATCATGAAGTTCAAGGAGGTAGTATTATAAAGCCTTTTATGGGAAAACACAATGATGGTCCTAGTGATGCTGCCGTAATACGTCCTATTCTTAATTCTTGGGAAGGATTGGTCGTTTCACATGGGATTTGTCCCCGATATTCTGATATTGATACATATTGGATGGTTGCAAATGCGATTGATGAAGCTGTTCGTAATGCAGTATGCGTAGGTGCCAATCCAAATTATTTAGCAGGACTTGATAATTTCTGCTGGGCAATGGGATTTTCTCAAGAAGATGAAGAAAAATACACTGGAATGTTGGTACGAGCAAATAAGGCGTTATTTGATATTACAACTTCATTTAAAGTACCTTGCATTTCTGGTAAAGATTCAATGAAAAATGATTATAGAATTGAAGATACAAAAGTAAGTGTTCCTCCTACTTTATTATTCTCTGTTATTGGAAAAATTCATGATATTCGTAAAAGTGTTTCTTTAGATGTAAAACATGAAGGTGATTTGATTTATCTTCTCGGAATAACAAAACAAGAATTGGGAGCATCTGAATATATAGATGAGCTAAAATTATCAGGCTTTAATTCGATACCAAGAGTGAATCCTTCTGATGCAATTATACGATATCGAAAACTTTTCAAAGCAATAAATGAAGGAATTATTTGTTCTTCCCATGATTGTTCTGATGGAGGATTAGGTGTTGCATTGGCTGAATCTGCATTTGCTGGAGATTTTGGAATAGAAATTCATTTGAATGCTGTTCCAACTGAAGGAATTTTACGTGATGATATCCTCCTATTTTCAGAATCACCTAGCCGTATAATTGTAACAATTAGCCCAAAAGATCAAGAGAAATTTGAAAATATTATGAAAGATACAATCACTGCTTGCATAGGTAAAGTAATTGGGCGCAAATTTATAGTATATTCGAATTCAAAGGATGAGAGAATTATTCTCAATGAACCCATTGAAGAACTGAAAAAAGCTTGGCAATCCACTTTATCTGTTCTTGTTGAAGGAGGGGAATAAAATGGTAGATGTATGTATAATGACAGGATTTGGGATAAATTCAGACTATGAATCTCGATATGCCTTTGAATTGGCTGGTGCAGATAATGTTCAACGGGTTCATGTTAACGATTTTATTCATAAACGTGATTCACTAGAAAATTATCAAATATTGATGTTTCCTGGAGGATTTAGTTTTGGTGATTATTTAGGTGCAGGAACTGTTTTAGCAAATAAATTTAAATATACTTTACGCAAGGACCTTGAACAATTTATTAATAATGGTAAATTAATTTTCGGAGTTTGTAATGGATTTCAAGTTTTAGTGAAAATGGGAATTTTGCCAGGATTTCAAGGTGAATTATTTAAACAAACTGTCTCACTGATTGGAAATAAATCAGGTTTCTTTGAAGATCGTTGGGTTAGACTTAAGACCTTAAAATCTCGATGTATCTGGACAAAAGGTTATGCGTCCTTGTTAGAAATACCTGTACGGCATGGAGAAGGACGCTTTGTTGCTAAATCTCCCTCGATTATTGATCAGTTATGGGAAAAAGAAATGATTCCTTTTGTTTATGATCCAAATGAATATCCTAATAATCCAAATGGATCTACGGATGGAATTGCAGGAATTTGTGATGAGACTGGACAAGTATTTGGAATGATGCCTCATCCAGAGTGTCATTTAACTAAGTTTAATCATCCTCAATGGACTCGTGGAGATGCACCTGAAGAAAATGGATTAAAGATTTTTCAAAATGCTGTAAAATATGCACAAAATCATTTATAATTAGTGAATAGATAGGTATTCAAAATGAAAAGTGAATTTTTATTAAAAAGAGCTGATGATGATGTTCCTCATGAAGAATGTGGAATTATTGGAGTTGTAGCAAAAGATCCATCCGTTCATGTATCACAGACAATCTTTCAAGGTTTAATGGCTCTTCAACATCGGGGACAGGAAGCTGCTGGGATAAGCATTGTTGATGCTAATAAAAGCATTCATACGTATAAGCAGGAAGGTTTAGTCTTTGAAGCTTTAACTCAAGAAGTATTATCAAAACTCTGGGGAAATGTTGGTATTGGACATGTACGATATGGAACAGCTGGTAGTGGGGATATTCTCAATGCTCAACCCTTCCATTATGAGACTACACAAGCGCCTCCTTTTTCTATTGCATTTAATGGAAATATTACTAATTATCCAATTTTGAAAGAACAACTTAAATCAAAGGGACGAATTTTCCTCACTAATGGTGATACTGAGGTAATCGCTAATTTACTCGCTTCAAACCATTTGGTTACTGAAAATTGGGTTGAGAATCTGACATTTACAACTCGTTTGCTAGATGGTGCGTTTTCATTAATTCTTTTAACTAATGAGGGTGATATTTACATTTATAGGAGTGGAAATAAGCCGCTTTGCATTGGAATTGTAAAATCTATGAACACAGAATTATATATTGTAGCTTCTGAATCTTGCGCAATTAGTTCTCTTGGAGGTACTTTAATCAGGGATGTTGAACCAGGTGAAATAGTACATGTTCATCAAGATCACTTTTTTCATCAAGAAATTCGGATTCCTGTTCAACCTCATCATTGTATTTTTGAATATGTTTATTTTGCACGTGGAGATTCGATTATTGATAAACGATCTGTTCATCGAACTCGTGAACAATTAGGGAGAATCCTCGCTCGTGAAGAAAAAAGTCAATTTTCAAATGCAATTGTTGTTCCTGTGCCTGATTCAGGTAGGTCTGCGGCCTTGGGATATGCTTCTGAATCAAATATCCCATATGATGAAGGATTGATGAAGAATCGATATGTTTTTCGGAGTTTTATCGCACCAAGTCAAGCTGAACGAATGAATTTAGTCCGTATGAAGTTAAATGCTGTTGCTACAATTATAAAGGATAAGGAAGTGATTTTATTCGATGATTCTATCGTAAGAGGAACCACAATGACTCGAATTGTTCGTCTTCTTCGCGAGGCTGGTGCAACAAAGGTACATGTCCGATCTTCAAGTCCTCCGATTGCTGATCCATGTTTCTACGGTGTTGATTTTCCCAGCCACCAAGAACTTATTTTTGGGCGGAAAATTCTATTGTCACACAATTATGAAGAAGCAATCGAATTGATTCGAAAAGAAATTGGCGCGGATTCATTGCAGTATCTTTCCATTAAAGGTTTGATTAAAGCGATTGATTTGCCTGAAAAAGATCTCTGTTTAGCTTGTTTAAATGGGAAATATTGGTTTAATCACGAAAAAACTAAGCAATTTTTGACTGATGGTCGAATTTAATATATTTTTAGTCGATTAAAGATACATATTTTCCCTTAATTCTTGTTCACGTTCCCATTTTTTTCTTAAGTACAGTCTATATAATTTATCTGCTTCACTTTCTTTTTCTTCGATTTTTTCTTTCTGGGTTTTGGCAAGTTGTGGAGAAAATCTTTCAATACCTGTTGTATAAAGAATATTTTTTTCTGATGGAGTCATTAATCCAAAAATTTGCAGGAGATCTTGCTTATTTTTTATTTGTTTTGGTTGTTTTTTAGATCCATAAATTTTTTCATTGATTTCTTCATCTATATTATGCAATTCTCTTCCAAATGCCATATGAGAGTGAGCTGTAACTGTACGCATCTTCAACCAATAACTATTTGGAGCTTGATTTATAAACATTTCACGATTGCCATCTTTATCTATATTTCCAATTACTGACCATCCTTCTGGATCTTTTTCCCATTTTGATTTGATTTTGCGCATTATTTTTCCAATTGGTTCTGGTTCTGTCATCTTTATCAACTTTTTTAACAATGTATAGTGATGAAATCAAATTTGATAGGAATCACTGCTTATATTTAGTACAAATTATAGATGAATATATAGAGATATTTAAAAAAGAGTAATTATTTATAACTTTTCCTTTAAAGTAGCTAATTGTTCGGGTGATTTAATAATAGGAATATCTTTTCCATATGTATCAGAATTTTTAACTAATTCTTCAATTAATTTTGGTAATTTTTCTGACTCATCACCTGAAAGACTTGCTTTAAAATCACGCCATTTGTTCAAATAAAAGAGTTCCAGTTCTTCTGCTAAAGCTTTTTCTACTTCTTCACAAAAATTATTATATGCCTTAATTGGATCTAAAGTTCTATTTTCCATAATTTCATGGTCTTCAAAATCATATGAAATTTCAAGGTATTGGCTGCCCTTAGGAATCAAAGCGTAGGTATAAAATTCAGTATAATCAATAAAGGGGATACCCTCGGCAAATGCTTGTTCTAATGCGGTGATAAATTCAGTTTTTGACATAGTGATTCCTTCCTCTATCAAATTAATAATTTAATAATTAAAAAAAACCTTTTGGAAATTAATTTATACAACAATTGTTAGAAATTTAAGATGAAAAAAGAGCTTTTTCAATTTTTTTTATTTTGGTTTCTAATTCTGTTAGTAATTGTTTATTTTGTTTTATATAAAGTTGAGATCGTGCTTCAGATATATTTCCTGATTGAGCATTTTTAGTAATTTTTTGCTGCTTTAATTGAAGATAAAAAACTTTTGCTCTAAACCGAATTAATTCTTGATATAAAATTTCAGGATCTTGTTCGCTGTTGGTCTTTTTGTCTATAATTACTGGATTTCTTGGTTCAAATTCATCTTTAATGATTATATCTGGATGAGGGAACGAATCAATTTTCCTTACGAAAATTTGAGTCAATATTGAGGAACCTGCTGGATTATTCTCTTCTAATGCTAAAATTTGCTCGATTTCTGCTTTATTATACGTCTTAATGTGATTTTTTTGTGATATATGTGCTTTTTGAATAATTTTTTGTTCTTGTTTTGATATAAATTCTTGATTTATTTTGGTTTCTTGCTTTTTCTCTTCTTTTTGATTTTTTATAGTATTTTGAATTTCATTTTCTTTTTGGAAATCTTCTTGTACTAGATTTTCATCAGAAAATGTTTTCGGGAGTGTACTCGCTTTTCCTATTTTTTCTGATGTAGATGAAATAAGAGGGGATAATTTAAGAACTGGTGGTTTTAACCGTTCATTTTTAGGTTTAATTTGTTTTTCATTGTATCTATTTAAGTTTTCTATTGAAAGAGAAGGAGTTTTTAACTTTTTTACTGCATTAATTTGCAATTTTTTCATTTTTTCTTGAAGAATCTCTATTCGTTTATTAATTCGATTTGATTCTTCAAAATTAACTGACATATTCTCATTTACATTTTCATTTTCATCTAATGTGCTTTTTAATTCGACTATTTCCCCTTCTTGATTAGTTTCTTTGTTATCTGGTTTTTGACCAATAAGAGAAGTTAATTTTTTTTCTTCTGTTGTAGGTAGTTGCTTTATATTATTAGGTACTTGAAAATTTGTAAAGGAAATAAGGAAATTTCTCAATTTTATTGGTAATTCTGGTAGTTCGACAAACCAGTAATCTAAAGGATCCCATGAACGAATTAATTCAAGAATAACTTCGCTTTTAACACTTATTTCTGAATCTTGAGATAAATTTTCAGATAATTTTTGAAATATTTGTAACAATTCATCATGAATTCGTTCTTCTTCTTCTGGTTTGGGATTTTTTAATAGAATATTATAGTCTTTTATAAGTTGTTCTTCAATTTCAGAGGGAATTTTTATTTTCATATCACCAAAATTCATTAAGTTACAAAAATGTTTGTAAAAATTTGTATTTATCTATTTTTACATAAATTCCATTTTTAAAAACTTTTTTTAGTAAAAATTTCTCTGATCATTTCTATAATTTGAGTAAGAAAATGAAAATAAGTTTTTTTATAGAGTTCAAATAACCAAAGCTTAATGTTAAAGGAAAAATGTTTAAGTTTGAATGAAATTCAGAAATTCCATAGAACCGTCGAGCTATCTATTCAGATATTTAACCGAATTGCCTTAAATCCATTTGAAAAAGTAACTATTCCGAAGGTTTTGTATTCTGGATTACCTATTTCATGGAATTTAACCCAAGTTTACAATCTATTACATTATTTCTATGAAAAAGAGCCATTTAAGGATAATCTTATTGTTTTGATCGATAAGTCTATGAATATTCTTGATGGATTTATAATTCATATTGATAAATTTACTGATGAAGATGAAAAGGGGGAATTAAAATCATTTTTAGAATTTGAAGTAGAATTCATAAGTGAATTTCAAGAAAAAAGTGAATTTTTCGAAAAACTTCAAACTTCTATCAAACAACTGAAACCAATTAACCAATTAATAAAAGAATACTTCTCAGCAAAATATGGATATTTAAATGTACAGAGTATAATAATACCATGGACATTAAAAGAAGATATTGCATCATTAAACCTTCCTTCCTTCAACACTAACATTCTTTTGGCAATTTCTAAAATTTTACGGTGGAAAGGTTATATTTTAGAAGGATTCAATGATGATCCAGCTAATATACAATATTACATTATTTCCCAAAATATACATAATAAATCTCATTTGAAAACTTTGAAAAAATGGATTCAATCTTGGAATAATGTTGATATTCAACAATGGTTAATTATTGTTACCACTCTGCTTGATGATCTTTTAATGAATATGATTCTAATTTCTGAAGACCATCAAAAGATTTTATTTGGAGTAAAATTAATGGTGGATCACAATCGTATGAAGATTGCCGCGCTTCCAAATCACCTATTTAAAGAAGTGTTAAAACCAGAGTTGTCACTACTGGATATAGGGAGAAAAGTTTATGAAAGGACAGGATTAAGAACTGCTGTATTAGATATGAAAAATTTTAAATTACATTTTAATCGGTTTCGTGAATCTGATATGGGAATGTTTGCTTTTTTCTCAAATTTATTTGAAATTGTCTTTTCAGCAACATTTTATCCTGATTCTTTAATTAATTCCTTTTTGAAATTATTTGGACTAGAATTAGGAACAGGTATCACCGAATTTTCAAATGCATTCAAAACTGTTACCCGTTATTTTAAAAAGATCCTTATTGTAACTTTTCAAGATAATATCGAAGATGAAACTAAACCATATGAGGCTTTAGTTGAAATGAGTTATGATGAAGGAAAATATTCTATGAAATTACTTAATACTGCAGATTATCAGGAATTATTCCGCAAGTCTCCCACCGATAAATTTACAAGACTTAAAGCAATAAAAGAAGGTATTGAAACTACACTACAAACCCACTATAGTGGTTGTTTTGGATTTAATATCGATTTACTATCAGAATATTTATCAATGAAGAATATTCAAGCCTTTTTAAAAATGAGCGATATGGCTCATCAATTACCCTTTATTGCAACATTAGGTGCTCTTTTTGTAGGAATGAAGGGTATGAAAGCAGATGAAAACGGAAATCCAATAATTCAAACATATGAAGAATCACCATCTGATGAATTCATTAGTGATACAATGCATTTTCAAAATTATATAGATGGTTTTCTTAAAAAAGGGATTCTTTTTATCAGTGATGAAGATAAATCAATGAACCGAATCCGTGCAAAAGAATATGCTGAGCAAGGCTATTTGGGAATAGATATGGATGCATTGCGTAAGTTTATCAAAGAATCTGAATAATTATTTGTTATTTTTTAGTTTTAACACTTGAAATCTAAATTTTTTTTGTCTTTCTCAAAATGTGATTAAGTGTAAATTAGTTTTATATATTCTCCTTAATTATTCAAACTGATCGTTGAAAATGTTCGAAGTGAATTTGGTAGATTTGGAATCTTGGTATTTAGAACAATTACAAGAGCGATTTAAGCGTGAACATAAGCTCCTATCCAAAATTTTTGCTAAAATTGCTGATGAAGTTGCTCAAGCTAAGAATGCTTTAAAAGCTTGGCGTTCTTATAAACCTGAAAAAGACGAAGAAAAACTAGATGAGAAAACACAGAAGATCATGGAGCGTTTTGTTGATACTGTGTTAAATTCAATTGATGAAATGCAAATTCCAACTATTCACAATTCCATTTCTTATGAAACGTGTCAAAAATTTAATGATGGCGTTAAGAAAGTTTATTTTATTTATAATTCACAAGGAAAAAAGACAATTCGACGATTTTATAAACAATTTAAACTTGAAATTAAAGAAATAGATCTACATCTGCGAAAAATTGGGAATTACAGTCAAAAAATTAACAAATTCTTGTTGAAAAATTACAAAGATGGAAAAGAAGCAGAAAGTTTACTTAAACGAATTCCCTTATTACAAAACAATATTGAGCGTTTAGCAATAGCTAAAAAGAAATTAGATGAATTAGAATCTACATTTGAATCTATGCAATCAAAATTGAAAGATATGGAAGAAAAATTGGATAAACTCAACGAAGATCCAGATTTACAAAAATTCCAAACAATTGAACATGAACTGGAAATTGCAAAACGCGAATTTAGGGAAAAACTCAAATTTAAAAAAGCTTTTAAAAAAATGAAAAAATATTTAGAAAAAGGCACTATTTCTCTTCGCGATATTTCTGAATCTGATCTTAAACCTTACTTAAAGGATTCTGTTGCAGCAATATTAAGTGAAGGACCAAAAATTCCTCATCTACGTCAACTTTTAATCAAAACTAGGATAATGTTAGAAGATGAAAAGGATTATCTGCAATTAAAATCAGATCTAAAAACACGTGTTATCGAAAATATTAATGATATTGTTTCAAATAACTCTCTTGAACATGAAATACAGAAAATTTTGGAATTGGAAGAAAAAAAGGAAGAAATTCGAAAAATAATGAAATCTAAAGGTCTTGAGTCACAAAGAAATGATTTAAAAGAAAAAATTTCCATTGCTACAGTTGATTTAGAGCATTTTGAAAATGACGTTGCAAGATACAGGCGCGATTACAAAGAATTATTAAACAAAGTAAAATCTGAACGTGAAGAATTGCAAGAAGCTGTAAAAAAGGAAACAGACCAAGAAATTAAATTAAAAGTAATTATTCCTTCTTAATACAATTAAGGGATTTTATCTGTAATCTTCTTTTTTATTTTATAAGAATCAAAATATTTATATTCGTTGATTTTAGCAAAGATGGTAATCTTTTTTAATTTCGTGTTATCCATGCTGTATTACACTATTTTTTCGCAAATTCTAAATTCAATGCAATATTCTTTATCTTGCGAAACTAATCGCGCGGGGAATATAAATATGCCTGAAAACTTATTCGATAAAAAATATTATCAAAAAACCCCAGAATTCCAAAATCTCCTGCGGATTATTGGAACATCTATTGAAGGACATAGAAGACTTGAATTTGGACTTTCAAAGATACGGGGAATTGGACGCAGGTTGGCAACCGCGATCATTCGTGTTAGTGGACTCGATCCTAATATGCGAATTGGACTGTTAACAGAAGAACAACAAGAAAAATTAGTAGAAATTATCCGCGATCCAGTAAAATATGGAATTCCTAAATGGATGGTTAATCGTCAAAAAGATTTACGCACAGGCGAGTATCGTCATATAACAGGAAATGATTTAGAACTTATTACAAAGATGGATTTAGATCGGATGAAACGTACTCGCTCTTGGAAGGGTATCCGCCATATGTATGGATTGAAAGTACGGGGTCAGCGCACCAGAACCACCGGTCGCCATGGTCTTGTCGTTGGATATATGAGAAAAAACCTTAAAGGTGGAAAATAATTAAATAGGTGAATATTATGGGAGATCCACGACGATTAAAAAAGAAGTATGCTACTCCTAACAATCCTTTTGAGAAAGATCGAATTGTAGAGGAATTTACCTATTTGGGTAAATATGGCTTAAGAAATAAAAAAGAGTTTCGCAAGCATAAATATCAATTATCACATTATCGACAATTAGCTCGAGCCAATCGTACTTTACCAGATAGGATAAGAGAAGAGCGATTTGCAGAAATCCGTTCTGGATTGGAAAAACTTGGTTTAGTTGGTGCGGATGCCACAACAGATGATATCTTATCACTGACAGTGGAGCACATTTTAGAACGACGACTACAAACAATAGTTCATAAAAATGGCTTGGCAAAAACCATTCAACAAGCCAGACAATTCGTGACTCACGGGCATATTGCAGTTAATGGGGCAATTATTGATTCTCCTTCATATTTAGTCAAAAAGGATGATCAAGTTGATTATGCTGCAAATTCACCCTTTAAAATTGATGCCAGCAAGATTTGGGGCGGAGCTGCCAGAAAAGATAAAGCATCTGAAGAAGTAGCTGGAGCGGAGGAAGATTAATATGGTAAAATCTACATCTAGAAGAATGAAATGGGCTGTAGCTCATCTATTCGCAAGTTATAATGATACAATTTTAACAATTACCGATTTAAGTGGAGCTGAAACAATAACTAGGATATCAGGAGGTATGGTTGTTAAAAGTGATCGAGATGAAGCAAAACCTTATGCTGCAATGTCAATGGCGTCTCGTGCTTCAATGACTTTAAAAGATAAAGGGATTGGTGGAATACACATTAAAGTGCGTGCACCTGGAGGAAGGGGTGCTAAAACTCCTGGACCTGGTGCTCAAGCAGCAATTCGTGGTTTGGCACGTTCTGGATTGCGAATTGGGCGAATTGAGGAAGTGACTCCATTACCACATGATGGAACCCGGCGAGCGGGTGGTCGTCGTGGTCGACGAGTTTAAATCAATATAAAAATCGTTTATCCTTTTCCTTTTTCTTTTTTTATTCTTATTTCTAGTGATCAAGTTTTAGGAGATTTCGGAATTTCTATGGCATTTTCACCAACTGTGAATGGAAATATATACGATCAAATGCGTCGATTTGTTGGCATCAGGGGATTTACAACAGATACACCTCCAATAGGTGGAAGAATTAAGGAAGATATCGCAGATTTTATTGTTCAGGAAATACTTCCAAATGGTGAAGTTTTAACTACAAGAGAATCTTTTTCTCAAGATCTCACTTTTACGACTTCTTGTAAATTTACTCAATTTACAGTGATAAAAAAAAATACAGATACAATTTATGCCGCAGAAGTTATTAGAGATTTTTTACATGTTTCTGAATATGATATTCAATGGGCAGGAATTAAGGATCATACAGCTATTACTTCTCAAAGATTTTCTGTTCGTGGTGATTTTATAGAAAAATTATACCATTTTCGGCATCCTAATATTGATATTTGTCAAATCGCGCCTAGTCGTCATTACGTCAAACTAGGAAGATTATGGGGAAATCGTTTTACAATTAACATTCGACATACCGAACGACCTTTTTCTGAAATCGAGCCGATTATAACAAAATGGACAGATCAGATAAATGAGCGGGGATTCCCCAACTATTATGGGATGCAGCGATTCGGACAACATCGACCGAATTCTCATTTGGTAGGACGATATTTATTCTGTCACCAATACAAAGAGGCAGTTGAAGAATTTTTATTTACAATATATCCACTTGAGTACGAAAAAATTCGAGAAGCAAGGAAAAAATTGGCAGAAAATGCTCAGAATGGTATTTGGTCTGATGATTTACCACGCTCTCTTCATTATGAAAAAAGAATGGTTCAATATTTAAATCACCATTCTAATGATTACAAAGGGGCTATTTTAAGTCTACCACCATCTCTAATTAATTTAATTTTATCTTCATATCAATCTTATTTGTTCAATTTAGCAGTATCCGAACGATTAGAGCGCAATAACTTTCTACACAAACCTGTAAATGGTGATATTGTCTCAATATTAAAAGATCCAAAAGGACATCCTTCTTTAATCTTTTATAAATATCATGGTGGCGATGGTTGGAATGATCCTAATATTATTAAGGCGTTTAAACATCATCGTGCTGCAGTTGTAGCTCCAATTATAGGTTACAAAACAGATTTAGAAAAATTTTCTTATTTTAAGCCAATTTTTTCATCTTTATTGGAAAAGCATGAATTTCCATTAGATTTTTTTGATCATAAATTTCCTAAATTATTTCTTTTTGAGGGAACGTTTCGAGCTATAAACAATTTTCCCACTAACTTAAAAGTCCAGCAGGCTTATATCTTAAATAAATATCCCGAATTGGATCCTAATGGCGTAAAGCTTGAATTTTCTCTCCCAAAAGGCACTTATGCTACTATGTTGCTTGCAGAGCTACGAAAACACTTTATTGATTTAGAATAAAAAAAAGTCACCAAAGATATTTACAAATTTCTTAGTACTTCATCAGTGTAGATTAGTGAAGAAACTAAACATGAATTTTCAAAAATCTCAGATTAAAATAGCAAATAATAATAAAAGATATGATATCTTGCAATATTTCTAATTGAGATTTTAAAATAGAAATCTTTTTTAGACAAACAAGATTTCTGAACTTCATTAAAAAAAATACTTGCAGAATCTATAATTATAGTTAGTAATTAAAATAAAAGTCTACCTATAGGAGAGATTTCAACTAGAGAATAGGAAATAGAGGCAAAATCATGCTTTAAACGATTTTTTCACTAAGTTCAAAAGTTGAAAGAGGTGAAAAAAGATGATAAAGGATAAAAAATGATGAAAAAGTTAATGAAATAATGTTCATTGAGAGATCTATGGGTAATAAAATTTATGAGCCTCTCGGCAATCTTCGAAAAACACATTTTTCAAATGATTTAACCCCGAAATTAGCCGATCAGGAAGTAGTTGTTGCCGGATGGGTTTCTAGAGTCCGAAAACTCGGTGCCATGATTTTTATGGTTCTTCAAGATAAATACGGACAAGTTCAAGTAACTGCTAAAAAAGGAGTTATTAGCGATGAATTATTTGAAAAAATGAAATCCATCGGTCATCAATGGTCAGTTATTATTCGAGGAAGTCTGAAAGCATTTGCTAAAGCACCTCATGGTGTAGAATTGATTCCAATAGAAATTCGTATTATGAATTCAGCAGTTGAACAACTTCCATTAGATATGACTGGAAAAACGATGTCTGACTTGGATACTCGCTTAAATCACAGGGCTTTAGATCTGCGACATCCCCGAAATTTAGCAATTTTCCATATACAGTCTGTATTATTGGAAGAAACACGAAATTTCTTGATATCAGAGCATTTTACTGAAATAATTACACCTAAAATCATTGGTAGCGCCACCGAAGGAGGGACTGAGTTGTTCCCAATCAAATATTTCGATCGAGATGCATATTTATCACAAAGCGCCCAATTATACAAAGAACGATTATGCAGCGTTTATGAGCGAGTTTTTGAAATTGGGCCATGTTTTAGGGCAGAAAAATCCTTTACAAACCGGCATCTCTGTGAAATATATCAAATCGATATGGAAATGGGATTTGCAGATTACACCGATGTTTTAATAATGGTAGAGCGAATGGTAGTTCATGTTTTAACAAAAATTAAAGAAAGATGCAGTGAAGATTTGAAAAAATTAAATCAATGGGAAAAATTTGAAATTCCAGAATTACCTCTACCTCGATACACTTATGAAGATATTCTTAAGATGCTTGATGAAAAATTAGGAATAAAAATAGAATTTGGTGAAGATATCTCTACAGAAGCTTATCGAAAATTGGATTCTCTTCTTCCAGGATATTATTTCATCGTCAAGTGGCCAATGGAATCTAAACCATTTTACATTCACTATGATCCTGAAAATCCAACTTTAAGTCATGGCTTTGATCTTCAAAAAGGTTGGTTGGAGTTGGCATCTGGTGGTACTCGAGTGCATGAACGAGATTTGTTAGAGAAAAATCTACGTGAAAAAGGTCTTAACCCTGAAAGTTTTAAAAGTCATTTACAAGCATTTGAATATGGAATGCCTCCGCATGCTGGTTTAGGTATGGGTGTCGCTAGGTGGCTTCAAATCATTACAGGTGTTGATCAAATTAAGGAATGTGTCATGTATCCCCGCACTCCTGATCGTCTTGATCCTTAATTTTTCTTTACTCTACATTTTTTTTTATATCTTTTGGATCTCTTTAAATTATGATTAATAATAAAAGTTCATGGATAACAGGTGAGTAAAATAGCTCAAAAATTAGATAAAGAAGCAATTATAGCAAAAATTGCTCAATTTAAAAAACTTTCATATCCTGATCGAGATCTTACGCGGGATATTCTACAATCTATAGGAATTTATGATCTTGTTGATTTAGAAATTTGTTTAAATAAAGTTCCACCAAGAGAGCGTTTAGCTGCTATGAAAATGCTTGAAAAGCATTTAGATGCATTGCTCAGCGGAGATGAACAACAGTGGCAAGAAGCAAAAGATAGTTTGAAGCAATATTATTATCAAATAGATGAAATGGACGAAGAAGGTTATCTTTGAACCTTCTTATTGATTTTTTTTTCAAAATTATCTAAAGCTATATTTAGGGAAGTTAATGCAAGTGTTATACAATGATGATCTTTTTCTGGAAAATTTCCTAAAGCTTTGAGAACTATGTCATCATTAATTTCACGGGCTTGTGAAATTGTTAGATTTTCAACCAATAATACTGTTTGGGAACTCGCAATAGATGTTGTTGTGCATCCATCTGTAGTGTAATAAGCTGCCTTTATATAGGGTTTTTTTTGGGAATTATTTTTGATATCAAGATACCAACGCACAGAATCACCACAAGGTCCTCTCCATTCACCTTGGATCATTTTTTCAGAGTTTTCTGGAATCTGGTGGTGATAAGGATTATCACCAAGTTCTAAAGCATGTTTTGAAAAATCTTTCCTATTTTCTTCATCGATCTTCAATTGTAATTCTGAAACAAATAAATTGAAATCATCTTCTTCTAAGATTGATGAATTTGGTGAATTTAATGAAGTTTTTTTATTTTTTGATTCCGTCTTTTTCATTTTTATTCCATTACTTTATATATTTATTAGCAATATACCCAATATAATTCTAGCACACACAGTTAATAAGGAGTTCCTTCCATCTATTACTAAATATTAAATTTCTTGTAAATAAAACAATTATTTTTCATGTGTTCATTATGCCGATAATTAATTCATTGCTGGATAATGATTTATACAAATTTACCATGCAGCAGGTAGTACTGCACCACTTTCCAGAGATTGATGTTGAATATAAATTTAAATGTCGCACTCCTGAAGTTAATCTTCTTCCATATATTGATGAAATTCGAGAAGAAGTGGATTTTCTTTGTAAATTACGCTTTTCAAAAGATGAATTGGAATACTTACAAAGTCTTCCTTTTATTAAAAAGGATTTTATTGATTTCTTACAATTACTCCAACTTAATCGTGAACACGTTAAAATTTATGAGGAAGATAAGGAACTACAAATTAGAATTGCAGGACCTTGGTTTTTGACTATCTTATTTGAAGTTCCTATTTTAGCTATTGTAAATGAAATTTATTTTAACCACCATGTAATAAAACCTGATTATGATGGAGCCATTGCTCGACTTCAAGAAAAGATTGAGTTGTCTTATTCTCTCGGAAATAAGTATCGATTTGCAGATTTTGGTACCCGACGTCGATTTTCTTTTGAATGGCAGCAAAATCTTCTCAAAATTTTGGTTCAATCAAAAATTAACAAACGAAATTTTGTGGGAACCAGTAACGTGTTCTTTGCAAAAGAATTTGATATTAAGCCAATAGGGACGATGGCTCATGAATTCATTCAAGCAGGTCAAGCAATAGGTGTACGCTTGGTCGATAGTCAAAAATACATGCTTCAAAAGTGGGTTGATGAATATCGAGGTGATTTAGGTATTGCACTGTCTGATACCCTAGGAATCGATGCCTTTCTGCGGGATTTTGATAAATATTTTGCGAAGTTATATGATGGGGTGCGCCAAGATAGCGGAGATCCTATAGAATCTTGCGAAAAAATCATAAAACATTATCAAAATCTAAATATTGATCCTAAAACAAAAGTTGTAATCTTTTCTGATGGATTGGATTTTGAACGGGCAAAATCTTTACTTACCACTTTTGGTGATAGGATTGGTGTATCTTTTGGTATCGGCACCAATCTCACAAATGATTTTCCTGAAACAAAACCTATTCAAATTGTTATTAAAATGGTTCGTTGTAATCATCAACCAGTAGCAAAAATATCTGATACTCCCGAAAAGGGAATGTGTGAAGATGTTCAATATCTAAATTATCTGAGACGTGTTTTTACCTCACAGTAGCGTTAAAAACGCCCCTATTTTTTTTCAAAATTTTTCTTTTTTTTTGGTTATGGTGCTTAAATTTATAAGTTATTGATCAGTCAAAAGAGTATGACAGACGCAAGTTCCCAAATTATGTTTTTAAAGGTGAGCACCACTCAACGGGAAATAATTGCGTATATACAACGTTTCGAAAGATTTTTAAACGAAAATTTACAAAAAGCAAGATCTCCTCTATTTTTAGAGTTTTTCGATAATGGTTTTATCATTTTTGGAACAACTGAGCAGAATATTATTAAAATATATCAAGAACGAAGTAATTTATTCAAAAAAATTCAACCAGATCAAATAAATTTTCAAGAAAATATCTTCTTCAAATTATCTGATATTATTGCATTTTTTCCAAAATCAGGATTGATTTTTTTAATTGAATTTCCTAATAATAATGCAAACTCAATAATGACATTACTTCAAGAAAATTATCGTTATATTCATTCTGATATTCATTTTTTACCAATTAATTCTCAATCTTTTCAAATTGTTTTCGAAAGCCCAGAAGCGCTGATGGCTTATGCTGGATATATTCAATATTATGCTGAATATTTCAGTAAAAAGTGAAAAAAGAATGAAAAAAGATTTATTAAGATCTGTATAAATAAATTACTAACTGTACATTTTTTGGTCTTTTATTTTAAGACTAGAACAAATGTGCATTTTTATTCGAGAATCGGTGACGATTGTCGATTTCTACAATCTTATATGACGTGAATTATATGGCAGATTTTACAGAAGATTTTAAAGGACTCAAATGTCCCATGCCCGTCCTGAAAACAAAAAAAATAATCAAAAAAATGACTTCAGGACAAACTTTCGAGTTTGTGGCTGATGATGCAGGTGCAAAAGTCGATATACCTCCGTTATTAAAAAAGACAGGATGCACCCTGGTAGAGATGAAGGAAGATAATGGTGTTTTTACGTTTTTAATTAAAAAAGATTGATTTTATTTTTTCTTTTTTTTCAATCATATTGATGGAGAATGAACAAATGAAGCTAGCTTTTGTTGTAATGACTGAATTCCTAAAATTTCAACCTGTTTATACTCTCTTGAATATTGTACATGCTGCAAAAGAAAAAAACCACGAAATCTTAGGAATATTTTTCTTTGGAAGTGGCGTTCTTAATATTCAAAAGGGTGCTCATTTGGGGAAAAATACGCGGAATATTCCCTTTGATTTAGAAAAATTAGGTGTTCCAATTGTAGCTTGCCAGACATGGGCAGATAATTATGCCCTTTATAAAGAAAATGCTATTGAAGGGGCAGATATTACTGGTTTAGGTGAATTATCAAATTTAACTGCGACTGCAGATAAGGTGATTGTTTTTGGTAGTCATGCTTAATGCATGATTGTATTTGATTAAATATATGGAGGCAAAAAAGTGGAATCTGTTTTAATTTTATGCAAGAATGGTCCCTTTGGTTCAAATTCTGGTGTTGAGGCGATAAGATTAGGTGCAGGATATTTGGGCTTAGGGGAAGATATAGATTGTAAATTAGTATTTTATCAAGCTGGTGTGACTAACCTAGTAAATAATCTAAATCCAGAAAGAGTTAATATGGATGCTATGGATGAAGCTATAGAGATGGCCGATTTAACTGAACTTCCAATTGTCGTTGTTCGTGAAGACCTTTTCCAGTTTGGATTTTCAGAAGAAAATCTTATTGATTATGAAGCGTTGACTGTAGTAAATCAAGACGACCTTCCCGGAATCATCGATGAATATTCGATGGTGTTCCATATGTAAAAAAATGGAGGAATGAATGTATGAAACACTTAATATTATATGGACAATCTGGAGTAGAGCATCAAAAAATTCAAGATTTGTTCATGTTCACTAAAAATTGGGAAGATTGTCATTTAGTTTTAATGCAAGATGGAGTATTTGGCGCAATCAAAGGCGAATCAGAATTTATTGATTTTGATAAACAAGGTTGGACTATTAGCGTTTTACTTGAAGATCTTGAAGCTCGAGGGATAAAAAAAGAAAAAATATTTGAATTTATCAAGCCTATTTCCTATGGAACTTTAATTGATTTAATTGAAGCTGCAGAAAAATTGATGTCTTGGTTATAATCGACCAAGTGCAAAGATTCTATTAATATAAGTTGATTTTTTTCAATGTTCTTTTTGATGTATTTTTAATTTCTATCAGAAAAATTTTTCAAAACGAACTTAATTATTCACCTATTAATGAAGAATGATTGAGTGATTATCTATTTTTCAAGCGTAGTTCTTCTACACAGCGTTTTAAAGTATTTTTAACATGTTCAATTTGAGAGGTTGTTGTGCTTTTTCCTAACGTTAATCGTATTGATGATGCTGCCGATTCTTCAGATAATCCTATTGCAGTTAGCACAAAAGAGACATCTTGAGATTTCGAATGGCAAGCAGAACCGACAGATACAGCAATTTTCTCTTGATCTAATTTTTTCAGCAAGTCTGTTCCCTGAATTCCTTCAAATCCAACATTAATATTATTTGGTAGTCTGTGATTTAATCCTCCATTGATAAAACTTCCTGGTATGTTAGTTAGAATCCATTTTATTAAGTCATCGCGCATGTTTTTCAATCGAGTTTCAATTTTATCCATATTTTCATAACATAATTCAACTGCTTTCGCAAATCCAATGATGTTTGCCACATTTTCGGTAGCTGAACGAAATCCAAATTCTTGACCTCCTCCATAAGTAATTGGAATAATATAAACACCCCTTTTTGGATGTCTACCTCTATTTCGAATGTACAACATTCCAATTCCCTTAGGTCCGTAAATTTTATGAGCAGAAGCAGATAATAAATCAATTTTTTCGTTTTGAATATTTATTTGTAATTTTCCAAAAGCTTGAACCGCATCTGTGTGAAAAATAATACCGTGTTGGTTGGTTATTTCAGCAATGTCTTGAATTGGTTGAATACTTCCAATTTCATTATTTGCATACATTATAGATACTAAAATGGTATCTTTTCGAATTAGTTTCTTAAATTCATCTACAGAAATGTGTCCTTCATTATCAACAGAGAGATAAGATACTTCAAAACCTTCAACCTGCAATTTTCGAAAACAATTCCGCACAGCTGGATGTTCGATTGTTGTTGTAATCACATGCTTTCCATATCGCTTCATTTTCATAGCAGTTCCAATGATGGCAATATTGTCTGCTTCTGTTCCACTGCCTGTAAATATAATTTCTTCAGGTTGTGCCCCAATACATTGGGCAATTCGTTGGCGGGCAGATTCAATGGCTTTTCTAGTGAATTGGCCAATACCATGCATTGAAGATGCATTTCCATAATGTTTTTGTAAGTAGGGTATCATTTCAGAAAAAACTAATGGATCTAAAGGAGTTGTTGCAGCATGATCTAAATATATATAGGTGTTTTCTATATCTTTTTCCATATTTAGGAAAAAAAGATCCAATTTATAAAGGCTCTCGCTATATTGTAAAAGGTTCGCGTTTAAAAATGCGGATTTTTCCATTCCTTCTTTAAATTGATTGATAAATTTTCTTGAAGTGAAGATTCTTATATGATTTTTAACAATCCAAAGGATTAAATGAAATTATATGCAAAGAGGGATTAAGATGCATATGAGTGACTCAAATATTAAATGGATGCAAAAAGGTAAAGAGTTGGACCTAATTGGAGTGCAATGTCCTATGACTTTCGTGTACACTAAAGTGGCATTAGAAGAAATGAAACCGGGTGAAATTCTACGAGTAATTTTAGATTTTCCATCTGCATTTACAAATGTTCCGCAAAATGTGACCAAGCAAAAATTAGGAAAAATACTTCATTCCGTTGAAAAAAGAGGAGAAAAAACGATTTGGATTGAACGTATTTGATATATCTATTTTTCTACAGTTTTTATCAATTTCAATTCATTCTTTTAATCTAATCATTTTTATTTTATCCAAATTTTTCTTTCTGGTTTGATAATTCCCTTTTTTCCTTCTATTTATCGATTTACTGAATATTACATTGATCTAAATCTACATTATAATTTTCAGTCTTATAAAAGGGAATTTCTGGATGAGAGCAAGCCGCACATTCGGGGTTTTGTTTAATCGGAATGAAATCAAAAGAATTTTCCCTTAAATCAAATGTAAACAATCCGTTAGTGAATTTTTGAGGCAATCCTACAATTGATTTAATTGCTTCATTTGCTTGTAATATTCCTGCAAAACTAGGAACTGTGTTGATAACCCCTGCTGCAGAACACGACATAGACTCATCCCCAGAAGAGATAGTATGAAAAATGCATCGATAACATGTAGTTTTTCCTGGATCAACAGATAAAATTTGACCCATCCATTGAACTACTCCTGCTATATTAAATGGTATCCCTAAATGAATGCATACATCATTTATCAAGAATTTCGTGGCAAAATTATCACTGGCATCAACCACATAATCGCAACCTTGCAAGAATTTTATTGCATTTGCTTTTGTTAAATATTCTGGAAAAATTTCAACTTGAATTTCTGAATTTAAAGCAATGATTTTTTCTAAAATACTATCAACTTTTTTTCGTCCAACATCAGTTGTGAAATGCAATGGTTGTCGGGGAAGGTTAGAAAGCTCTACATTATCACCATCAATAATTTTAAGATGTCCGATTCCAGCAGCGGCTAATATTTGAACTACTGGGCATCCTAATCCTCCAGCGCCAACTATGCCTATGGTGGATCCAATTAATTTTTTCACGCCAGTTGATCCTATATCTTGCAATATAATATGTCGAGAATAGCGACGAATTTGCTCTTCTGCGAATTGTATTCGTTCCATTTCACATCATTTTTATTTCGATGATATTAATTGAGGTAATTAATGTAAATTAACTATTTCATTTAATCAGATAAGTGGGACTAAAGATAAATGAAATTCTTTTTGGTTTTATTTTCACTTAATTCTCTCTATTTTATCACAAAGATTTATATGGCGAATGCAAATAATACTTATATTGTACATTCGACGGTTTTTTCTTTCGAAACTGTTACAAATGTTACTTGTCTACTCTTCTTTTGTTACATTTGTTTTTTTAAGTATGACATGTAAATGAACTACAAATTCAAAATAACTAAAAATAAAAAAAAAAGTGAGAAATTATGCCAAAAGTTATGAATTTTATCGTATCCGAACAAAGTTTTGAGAAATTTGGAATGATGGTAATCCTTGGCACAACGGGTGCCGCAATGGAAACAAAAATGAATTTTTTCTTCACTTTCTGGGGTATAAACTTGTTAAAAAAGAATTTTAAACCAAAAGTAGCAGGTATGCCCTTCCCTATGAAGGGGATGGCTGCAATGATGTTCAAAAAGAAATTGAAATCCTTTGGTTATGAAGATATGTGGGAAATGGTTAAAGATGGAATTGAAGAAGGTAATATTAAACTCTATCCTTGTTCAATGACAATGGATTTAATGGGAGTAAAGAAAGAACAGATTCATGATTTTTGCGAAGAACCTATCGGTGCAGCAAAATTTATCGAAATGGTTGATGATGCAGATCAAGTAATTTCTTTATAGATAAAACAGAAAAAATTAAGCACCTTGAGATTGTAGTTATTTTTTATATAATTTATTTTTTATATTTTTCTATTTAGTAATGAATCAAATCTAATTTCTCGTGAAAAATATGCCTCGTGAACCGATTTTGAATAATGTCCAAAAATCAGTTAACTCAAACGATATAAAAAATTCATCACTAATGCATAAAGAAATTGAATTGACTGATATAGATAAAAAGATCCTTCAAATTTTACAAGAAGACGGAAAAGCTTCATTTCGAAAAATTGCCAAAAAATTGAATTCATCTGTTTCAACAATAAAAAATCATGTAGATAAATTGACTGAAACTGGTGTAATTAAAGCTTATTCTGCATTAATTGATTGTTGCAAGATTGGATATAAAGAAATGTTGTTACTCTCAATTCGGGTAAACAATGTTATTCCAATTCAAGATATTTTTAATAAATTAATTGAAATTGAGAAAATTAATTCAATATACCAGATTTCTGGAAATTATTCAATATTTTGTATGGCAAAATGTATTGAAAAAGAGGATCAAATTCAATTATTGGAAAAAGTGAAATTTATTCCAGGCATCGAAGAAATTCACACACAAGTTGTGTTGCAACGTGTTAAAGAAGATATAAGGATATCAATTCCTTGATAAGTATTTCATAACAAACTAATTTATTGGATGAATTAAATAATAAAATCAAATTAACTTAGTAATTTTTTTAAAGAAATTTTGTCACTTTTTTTTTAGATTAGTGGAACAAATATTTATAAGTTGCATTCAGATTAATATAACACATTGTACATTCGACGGCTTTTTATCCATAGACCGACACGAATGATGCAAATTATTGAATTCTTATAATCATTTGTTTTAAAAAAGGATTCAGAATTGCTTTTAAAATAAAATGATAAAAGAATTATGTAGATAAAAATATAAAATGTAAATTTAGTATTTTAAAATCAAGATCAGCACATGAAAATTAAAAGAAGAAACTTATGAAAATCAAAAGGAATTAAAGGAGTCTATGAAATACTTTGTAAAAAATCCATTTTGGAGTTATGAATAATGACTGAAAGTGAAATATCAATTAAGCGAAAATATAAAAAATTAGAGGATTTTGACCCTCAATTTTTTGAAAATATTGCTCGGAGGAGTAATATTTTTTCTTGTATTCAATGCGGGACTTGCACTGCTTCATGTGAGAGTGGGCGTTGGACTGCTATCCGTACACGGCAAATTGTTCGAAAAGCTGCTTTGGGTGATCTATCTGTCTTAGAAGATCCAGACATCTGGCTTTGTACTACATGTTACAATTGCTATGAACGTTGTCCACGTGATGTTCGTCCAACTGACGTAATAATAGATTTAAGAAATTATGCCAGTGAAATTGGGAATATGAGTCCTAATCATACAGCAGTTGTTGGTTATCTGCGATCAACAGGGCATGCGGTTCCGATAAATGATAAAATTATAAGGCAAAGAGAAGCCTTAGGATTAGATCCGATTCCACCAACATTATATAAATATCGCGATGAAGAAAATTCTGAAATCCTCCCTTTCCATAAACTTTTCAGAGTTGTTGAAAGAGGGAAGGAATATAAAGAAAAAAAAGCAAATTCCAGAAAAAATTTGGATGGTTTTGAAAAATTAAGTTAAAAATCTTAATGATTAAAGAAAAAAAAGCATTTAGTAAATAAATATTTGAATATTAAGACGAAATTGACAAAAAAATGATATGGTTTGCTAAAAAATAAATAAAAATTTTAAATAAAGTGAAAGAAATGGTAAAAGAAAATACATTTTCATTCTTTTTAGGATGCATTATGCCTAATCGTTACCCGCAAATTGAATCTGCAACCCGGTTTGTTATGAAAAAATTAGGTTATACGCTTATGGAAATGGAACGTGCAACATGTTGTCCAGCTCCTGGGGTTTTTCGTTCTTTTGATAAAAGTGATTGGATGGTTGCAGCTGCACGCAATATTGCGATTGCTGAAAAGAACGACGCAGACATTTTAACCGTATGTAATGGTTGCTTTGGAACTTTAATTGATGTAAACAAGCATCTAAAATCTGATCCAGAGATGGCTGCAAAAGTTAATGAAAAATTAAAAGAAATGGGAGATTATCAATGGAAAGGAACAATTCGAGTCCGCCATATTGCCGAAATTCTCGGTTTTGAAGTAGGACCCAGTGAAATTCAGAAATACATTGTTCGAAAAGCAGAGGCAAGAGCTGCTGTTCATTATGGATGCCATCTTTTAAAACCTTCTAGAATTCGCCAACTTGCTTCACCTGAAATTCCAACTTTTCTGGAGGAATATATCGAAGCCTTAGGTGTTAAATCTGTTGATTTTGCTCAAAAATTAACATGTTGTGGTGCAGGTGGAGGTGTACTTAGCTTTGATAAAAATACATCTATGAAGATTTTGAAAGAAAAATTAGGCCATATGCAGGCAGCTAATCCAGATTTTATTTTTGATACATGTCCATTTTGCCAATTACAATTTGATGGTGGCCAAACCACTGTAAACGAAATTTATGGCACTAATTTTGATATTCCTGTAATACATATGTCTCAATTAACTGCATGGTGTATGGGAATGGATATGGAAAAAATAGGCTTACAATATCAAGCCCATGGAAAAGATTATCAGTTTAAAGAATTAAAAGAACCGATGGAGAAAGTATCGATAAAGGAAAAGTCTATTGAAGGAGCTGGATAAAAATGGTCGAAAAGGAGAAAGACAAAAAAAACAATCCAAAAAGTAATGAACGTATTGGAGTTTTCGTTTGTCACTGTGGGCATAATATTGCTGATATTGTCGATGTAAAAGCAGTTGCTGAATATGCAAAAACTCTTCCAAATGTCGAATTTTCTACAGATAATATGTTTATGTGCTCTAAACAAGGTATTGAATTAATAAAAAATGCAGTGAAAGAATATAATTTAACCAGAACTGTGGTGGCTTCTTGTTCTAAGACGCAGCATGGACCTACTTTTGCTCGTGCAATTTCTGAAGTCGGATTAAATAAACATCTTCATCAACAAGTTAATATTCGAGAACATGATAGTTGGGTTCATCAAAAAGATCATGTTGAAGCCACTGAAAAAGCAAAACAACTGGTTAAGGCAGGAGTTAATCGGGCTCGAACATTAGAAGAAGTCAAAACGCAGAAAATTCAAATTACCAAAGCAGTACTGGTCATTGGTGGAGGCATTGCTGGACTTAGAGCCGCTCGAGACACAGCTGATTCAGGAATTCCAGTATATTTAGTTGAACGAGAATCAAGTATTGGTGGACATATGACTCAATTAAATAAAACATTTCCAACAAATGAATGCCCTCAATGTAGTATTTCACCACTTACGAATGCAGTAGCAACTCATGAAAATGTGACATTATTTACAAATTCAATAGTTAGTTCTGTAGATGGAAGTTTAGGAAATTTTACAGTTACAATCACAACCAAACCGCGATATGTAAAGTCTAATTGTACTTCATGTGGAGAATGTGCAAGTGTATGTCCGGTTGAATTACCTGCAGAGTGGGATTCTGGGATGGGAATTAGAAAGGCGATTTATAAATTATATCCTCAAGCAATTCCTTCAACATTTGTAGTTGATCGAAAGAATTGTATTGATTGTGGGCGTTGCGTTGAGACTTGTCCCGTAAATGCAATAGATTTTTCACTCAAGAAGAGTAAAACTAAAATCAAAGTCGGATCAATTATTGTTGCTACAGGATATGAAGAATATGATCCCAGTGAAATAGAAGCTTATCATTACAAAATACCAGGTTATGAGAATATAATAACTCAACTCCAATTTGAAAGAATGATGGGTCCAACATCTCTTACTGGAGGTCAACTATTGAGACCATCTGATGGAAGGATTCCAAAAAATGTAGTCATAATTCAATGTGTTGGATCAAGGAATGAATTAGTTGGTAATGAATATTGTACAGGTGTTTGTTGCATGTTTGCAATTAAAAATGCTGGTATTATAAAAGATACTTATCCAGATTCAAACGTATACATTTGTTATATTGATATACGAACACCTGGTTTATATTATGAAGAATATTATAAAGCATGTCAAAAGAAAGGGGTACTCTTCATTCGTGGAAGACCATCTGAAATTGAGGCAGATCCGGAAAATGATTGTTTGAAAGTCTACGTTGAAGATACTTTTATGGCAGAACCTATGGAATTACATGCAGATTTGGTAATTCTTTCAGCAGCAATGGTTGCGCCAAAAGGTGTTGGTTTATTAGGTTCACGGCTGCAATTGCTTCGTGGGAAAGAAGGGTTTATTAAAGAATTCCATATTAAAATGGATCCAACAAGATCAAGTCGAGATGGAATATTTATTGCTGGTGCAATTCAAGGACCAAAAGATATAACCCAATCAGTAGCCCAAGGAAGTGCAGCTGCTGTTGGAGCAGTTTCTTCTTTGGTAAAAGGATATATAGAAAAAGAGATGATAATTGCAAAAATTGACTATGATCTTTGTACAAAATGTCGTGCATGCATCACTGCATGTTCACCTTCAGCAATTTTATGGGAAAATGGTAAACCTGTTGTAAATGAAGTTGGGTGCAAAGGCTGTGGAATTTGCATGCCTGCTTGTCCAACACATGCGATTCAAGTGATAAATTATAGAGAAGAACAGCTAAGAGATGAAATTGAAGCCGTGGCGCATCCAATCTTAGAAAAAGGGGTGTAAATATTATAATGGAAACAAAAACAAAAAAGAATGTTGTTTGCTTTATGTGCGCTGAATGTGGTCAAGGGGCAGCAAATACTGCTGGCGTTGCTCGAATGCAATATGATACTTCAATTAAGATAATTCGAGTAAAATGTGCAGGCCAAGTTGGCCCTATTCAAATCATGGATGCATATAAAAATGGAGCAGATTCCGTTGCTGTAATTGGTTGTTGTTTTGGTGCCTGCCATTTCTTCAATGGTAATTTAGTCTCTTTGCGCCGTGTGAAATTGCTCAAAAAATTTATCAAAGAAATGGGTTACAGCGAGTTAATTTTAAACCAATATACGGCTCGAGCCGCTGAAGGAGAAACTGCTGTAGGTGATTTCGAAGATATTTTGGAAAAATTAAAACAAGCTATTGAAAATAAAGGAGTTTGGAAGCAATGAAAATCGGAATATTTCAATTAAATGGATGCACAAAATGTCGCAACGAAATTATTAATCTGATTGGGAATCCAGAATTAATAGTTCGTAATGTTAAAGATTATGAAGAAGAAACAGATGTGAAGTTAATTTGGTGTACAGATGAATATGATCTTCCTTCATCAATAGATATTGCGATTTTCTCAGGGTATGCTACTTCAGAAAATCTTCATTGTTTACAAGAAATTCGAAAAATTGCTAATCAAGTTTTTACTTTTGGATCTTGTGCGACTGATGGAGGAATTTTTGGATTAGCATATCAAAAAGGGATAGAAATTTTTCCTGTATCTAAAATTATATCTGTAGATCAAGAAATAAGGGGATGTTTAGCCTCTGGTGATCATCTTTTAGCATTATTGAAAGATTATAATCAATTTCAATCTGAAAAACTATGTGAAAAATGTCCAAGAGAATCAACTTGTTCCTTCTTAGAAGAAATTGTCCATCAAATCGATCTTCAAGAGCTTGATGAAAAACAATGTTTTAATGATGTTGGATATACGTGTTCAGGATATATTGCAAATAATTGTCAAGAACGTTGTATTGATTTTGGAACTCCATGTCGAGGTTGCAATCCCTTTATTGACGATTCATCAATTCGTATGCTTGGAATGATGGGAACCCTCATGGGTCAAATGGATGTTGCCACTGAAGCATCTTCAAAAGGTGCTACCGACAAGCTAGCTGATGAAGAAGATGAAATTTCACGTGCCTATTCTGATGTGGTTGGTACTTTTTTCCGATTTACTTTGGCAAATTCACCGATTCCACTTGGTAAAATACCATCTTCTGGAAATATTATTGCAGATATTATGATTGGACGACCGATTGAGGAATTACCGCTTATTACAGGAATGATGGGTGGAAAAAGTTTCATTTCAATGACTATTGATATCCTTGATGCTTATGAAAAGGCTATTAAATTGGAATTAGATAATGAGTTAAAGACAATAAGGGAACAACTATTAGAATTGGAAAAGAAATATAAGTTGGCATGTGAAAATATGGATCCAAATTTGTATGCTGAGAGCACAGAAAAAATCAGAAAATTAGCAGGTAATATGAATTTGTCTAATCTCTACTTTGGAGGCATGAAAATTAAATTGGATTCTTTTAAGAATTTTGATAATTTTCGTGCCCATCCTATACCAATTCAAGAAGGAACATATACTTCTTCTTCAAAGAATGTAACATTTACCCTCGATTCACGAGGTATAATAACTAGTTGGGAGAGTAAAAATTATGAGCTTTGAACTATTAAAAACTAAAATTATTGATACAAATCAATGCATTGGTTGTGGGATTTGTGCAAAATCATGTAAACACATTGAAATGAGTGAAACAGTCAATGAGAAGAATAAAAAAACCCCACTTCTAAAAGGGAAATGTATTATGACTACAATTGGTCTAACTTGTGGAAATTGTTATAATAGTTGTCCTATGGTGCGTCGAGGGAAAAAGAAAGATCCTGAAAACTTTTTAAACACACGTGAAAAAGTGTTAAAAGCTATTGAAGAACACCCTAAGAGCACCATTCCAAAAATAGCAGACCTATTAAGTTTATCCACAATAAAAGTGAGATTTGAAGCTCTGCGGTTAGTTGAATTAAATCAAGTTGAATTTCAAATTCTTCCAAACCAAAGAGATCCTTTTTTTTTAAAAACAACATAAATACATAAATAAAATATTTTAATCGAATATGAGGTAAACGTAAAATGGATTATGATGAAGAATTGGATGTATGTGGCTTGGTTTGTCCTATGCCTGCTTTGAAAACGAAGAAAAAACTGCTTAAAATGAGTCCTGGGCAAGTATTAAAAGTAATTCTTGACTATGAACCCGCAGTAGAAAGTGTTCCAAGAGATTTAGCCAAAACAAAGCATAAATTCTTAGGAAAAGAAGAAAATGATGAAGATGAAGGATGGTTTCTCTATTTTGAATGTGTAAAATAAGACTATTGAAAAAAAGATATTCATCACCATTGAATAATCAAATTTTTGTTTTTTGAAATAACAAAATTTTTTTTTTTTTATGAGAAAAGAAAGGGTTGAAATTAAAATTGAGTGAAAATAAACAAAAGAGTTTTTATATAATAATAACTGAAGATGCTTATACTAGCGAAAAAAGTTTTTCTGGTTTGCGTTTTGCTTTAACTGCCCTTGTTCAAGAACATATTGTAATTGTTTTTCTTTTAGGCACGGCAGTAACCTTAGCAATTAAAGGTCAAGATCCAAAAGAAGGGCCAAATATGCAAACATGGCTTAAAAATATCAATGAAGAAGGCGGAAAAATTATTGCTTGTGGAATTTGTTGTGAAAAGCGGGGAATTACAACAGATATCCTTTTAGATTTTGTAACAATCGGTTCTATGGGAGATTTAGTTGAGATTGCGACAAATTCAGATATTCAATTGATGTTTTAATATCAAGTTGAAAATAAATGATTTGATCTTTTTTAGAATTCATACTTTTTTACAAACAATAATTTTTAGTTCCTTCTTTATGCATTTTGATTATGAAATTGGATTTGTAGTGTAATTAAAAATAATAAAAAATCATAAATTTCTTGCTCTAAAATAAAGGATGGTTTTTTATATTCGTGCATGTAATTCTTATTCAAATGAAATTTGATTCACTCCCTATTGATAATCATTCTGTATTGCTAATTGTTGATATGCAATATGATTTTCTCCCTAAAGGAGCACTTCCTGTTCCTAGTGGAGATGAAATAATTGTTCCAATCGCCAATTTTGCAGAATATTTTGCTGCTAAAGACGGAAAAATTATCTTTACTCAAGATTGGCATCCTGAAGGTCATCTTTCTTTTGCTAGTGCACATCCAAATTCATCTCCTGGAGATCCAATCGAAGCTCCAGGTTTAGGTCCTATTTTATGGCCAGACCACTGCATACAAGATAGTCATGGAGCTCAAATTCATGATAAACTTCCACTTCGATTAGCTGTTGCTATATTACGAAAGGGTTATCACCCAACTATTGACTCATACTCTACTTTTTTGGAGAATGATCATAAAACACCTACTGGCTTGACAGGATTATTACAAAATCTCAATATTTCGAAAGTTTTTATTTGTGGTTTAGCTTTAGATTACTGTTGTTATTATAGTGCGGTTGATGCACGAAATGAAGGTTTTGATGTGTATTTTCTAAGTTTTCTTTCACGTGGAATTGATCAACCTGAAAATAATATAGAACATGCTTTATTGAGTATGAAAGGAAAAGGGATCCATATTATTACTGATGAGTAAAATAACTTAACTATATGAGACGATTTTCCACTTTTTTACAAAAAAGACCATGAAAGATCTTTAAATAGGAGTATTCGGGTAAAGATCTTAAGCAAAATGAGCGGATATCCATTAATATTTGATTCAGACTTATATGATGAAATGCTATTTTACGTGTATAATTCATCGAATAAATCCCATAGAATTGGTAGTACATCAAAAAACAATAACTATTATTCTTTAGATTATAAAAATTGAAAAAAGCTTAAAAGTAAAAGCTGAATGGAGAATATTCAATATTATTTTCGAATATCTTTTTTATTATATTACTAAATATCAATGAATTTTATAATTTGAGGATCTTTTTAAATTAATTATTTTTTTTCTTAATCTTAACTATTCTTCAATATATTAATTCATCTGGTAAAGTAGCATCTTGATTTTTTTGATAAATAATGTGTATTTATTCAAAAATGCATAATTAGAGATTTCCATAAAGTTTAAATCACGTATTTGTTTTGATTTCTTATGACTTAAAATTCTAAATTATTTGGAAACAACTAAAGATATTCTTAAAAAAGATCTGGAAATAATATTGAATGAATTAGAATTCGATGAATCGATTAAAGATATAAAAAAAATAAAAGTTTTATGCATTCAGAACAGTTCAATAAGAAACAAAGTTAATTTTCTTTCAAATTTCTCGCAATACATTGCTAGTGTGTATCTTATAAAGAAAGAAATTTCTAAAATTGAATTTATTTGGGGAAAAACGTATTACTCTGAGAAATTTGCACAAAATAAAGATATGCGAGGTGATATTCAGATAATGGAGCAAATTCTCGAAGAAGAATTTAGTAATATGTATTGATTTTTATAAAATTAATAAATAAATGATTAATTTAATTAAAAAAAATCAATCTTAGTTAGATTATAGATTCGAGTGTAAATTAGTGGAAATAAGTTTCTTACAAATCACTAATTATACATTTAGTATATATTAATCCATGAGTTATCTTTTGGATTTTATATGTTCTTTTACAAAATTCTCTGGTGTTATTATTTCAAACTTATTTTCCCAATTAAAATGTTGGATATTATATGTAATTAATTTCTCAATTACGTTTTCACATTCGGTTGCAATGAGAAAATCTCTGAAATGATGCCTGAAAGGTAATTCTCTTCGATTTCTATATGCATTTTCTATAATTTCAGAAGGTTTTAAATTTCCCCACTTAATCATTTTGCAACCGAATTTATCTAAATCATCTTTAAATTTTTCCCAATCTAAGTTTTTGGTCCTATAAAAATACCCAACTTCCAGTTGAACAATAGTAGGCATGTATATCTCAAAATCTGTTGAATAAAGTGTGAGATAATTGATGAAATCATAATTTCGAAAAACATTTGAATCCAATGCAATTTTTGAAAAGACCATGTTCAATATTCAATCCTTAATCTTCTAATCCTGTATTCCAGTCATATAATAGGAAATTATCAATTGTTTGAGAACCTTTTTGCAAAATTTTTTGATTTTTTTCACGTTCAGGGTATTTTTTCCAAATCTTTTGAGTTGCATCTTCTAATATTTTGAAAACATCAATATTATCATTTTGAGGAAATGTTTTATTAGGATTCTTATTATTTATCATTTCTTTTTCTAAACTTGCAATCGCTTTTTCAATTACGGCACTTTGTGGTATGTCCATTAGAGCAGATAACTTTTTTATTTTTTTCCGGAGTTTTTGATCTACTGCTACAGTTGTTTTTGATGCCATAATAATATAATATTATTAATTATATAAAATTATAATTAATCTTTAAATATAAAAGAACATAGAATATTTTATTTAGATTCACTCGATTTTATCATTTTGCTTTATGTATATCCAATTTGATCATACTGATTGCAAAAAGTGTCAACCAATCATTTGGAACCAAAAGATCAACTTGTATATTCTTTGGAACAATTTCTTCTGCTTTATGAACATTATCATATTGTATATATTGATCTAAATTTCCTTGTTGATTTAAAAAATTACGATAATATGTCTCAAAAATTTGTGATAAATGAGTTACAACATCAATGGTCAATTTTTTGCAGACTTTCGAAGTATGTCTTTACCTCATCTTCATTGCAATTCACAATAGTTGGAAATAATTTTAGGAAAATTATATGTGCATTTGCTGTGATTTTTCTAATTTTTTCCCAATATTTTCCTTTTCTGAAAAAAAGTTTCTTTAATGATAAATGATAAAAAAATAGTTCTATTTCTTTCTCTATTGAAGAATTTTTTGAAGAATATGAAAAGTAGATGACTCTTTTTTCATTATCCTCCATATCAAAATACTCAAAAAAGATATAAATATACCCTTGTTTAAAAAAAAAATTTTTGCCTAATTGATCGTAAACGAGCTTTTTTAATATAAATAATCAATCAACCTTTTCTTTTTCTTTTTCACTAAATTTTTTGTATTCTTATTTTGCAATGCAAATTATTCTACAAATCCAATTTAAAGGCTTTTAAGTTATGCCTTCTTATTCTTTCATAGGTTCTTCTTCATGAGCCAAAATTATTTATAGTATAAACAAGATTGTTATAAATAAGAAATAAATTCAACCCTTTATATATGAATACATTATCGATGGTAAACTCCTATGTCATTATCCACAAAATCATTTAATGATATCCTCAGTAAAATTATCAAATCCGAATCTGGAATCAAAAAGGTTATCCTAGTTGATCGAACTGGTTTAACTATCGCACATGTTTCTAAATTTTCTTATATACCTGTTGATGCAGATGGAATTGGTGCCATTGCATCAGCTGTTTTCTGTGCATCTGAAGAACAAGGGCGAAATCTCGAACTTGGTGCCCTCCAAATTGTTACAAGTGAATTTGATCAAGGAAAAATATTCGCTTGTGCAACAGGAATGAGAGGTGTTTTGTGTCTAATTTCTGATGTAGATGTAAATTTAGGCTTAATTCGTTTGGTTTTAAAACGTTCAGGCGAGGAATTACGGAGTATCTTAGATGAATTTTTAAGTGAGATGCCCGATGATATGGATTTAGGTTTGGATTTGTCAGATTTGGATAATATCAGTCCAAATTAATGATGCTTTTTTTTCATAAATTCCCTTATTTCCTAATTTTTACAAAATTTCTATTATTCTAATTTCTAATCTTTTTAACTATTTTCTAGTAGGAAATATCAAAATATATATGATATTTGGGAAAAAAAAAAACGAAATGTAACATTATCACCCAATCTCAAGTACTTAAAAATTATTCATCAAATACAAGCGAGACAGAACAGAGTGTGAATAAGTGCGAATAAGTTTATCAGAAATCTGGTAGTAATAATTAGAATATAAGTAAAAATATCGAAATTATTTAATCTAATTTTCACATAAAAAAACTTATTCGCAGTACCAAAAAGAAAAAAATTGCCATAGCATTCTAAATTGATTTTCAGAAATAAATAAGTTGAAATTATTTTGAACTATTAGCTTTATCGTTATTTTTAAATTAATATTTAATCAAAGATTTGAAATTTATAGTTGTTATAATAACAATTATGGTATTCATTCAATGGTTAGGATATATTTTTGAAAGTATTGCAATTATTAGTGGAATTATCGCCGCTATTACCGCTTTACACCGAGATCCAAAATATCGCGCAAATCAACTCATGGCAAGTTCGATGATTTTCATTGCGCTCTATGCATTTCTAATTATGCTTTATGATATTGCATTTTTTCACACAAATAATCCAAAAATTATCTATTTCAGTTATCCTCAAGCAATTATTGCCATTGTTGGTGCAAGCATCTTTCTATATCTCACTATGCAAACAATCATAAAAAGCTCACATTGGTTAGCCATTTGGTGGCATTGGGGTATTCATATTATAATATTAGTAATATTCGGAATATTGGTCAATGTGGTTGATTTTATTACAATTATCGAGTCAGAAAATGTGGATACGCAAATTAATCTATGGGTTTTAGCAATAGTTGTTATACTTCTATTATATTATTTGTCACAATCAATTTGGACAACTTATGTTCATGGTATTAAAAAATCTCATGGAAATTCAAAGAGAAAATTGATAATATTTGAAAGTGGATTAATTATTGATTTTATCGCAATTTTTGTGAACGTTCTTTCACAAATAGCTTTAAATGTACTGACTGGTCAAATTTTAGATCTAATCTTTTTTGGATTAATTGCGTTTGGAAATGTTTTATATAGTTTTAGCTTCATTCTTCCAAGTTCTGATCCAAAAGCTTGCATTGATTGCGAATAACAATAATTATCTCTGATAAAAATGAATTTTTTTATTTCAATGAATTATAAGAATAAAGTATAATCGAATAATTGTATGAATTGCGATTTTTTATTTTTTTTATATAAAAGTTAATTATTTTTTAATAAGAGAAATAAAAATAAAAAATGAACACCAATTGAAAAAATTGTCACAGATACAGATATAAATCAAAAGAAATAGAAAATTCAAATTTCTCTTTATTTGCTATTTCTTTAAAACAAAATTAAAAACCTTAAGAAAGGACGCATCCAACTCTTTTTTACTTTGTTCTGTTAATTCTTTTCCATTTTTGACTATTAATCCTTTTTCTTCAATATGTTTCAAAAAAATAGATAAGAAAGTTTTTAAAGCTTTTTGGAGAAGAACAGACGATCGATTTGCAAATAAGACTGCTCCAAAATGTTCTTGTAAATCCATAATTAAAGCACTTTTTTCCAAATAAATTGTTTTAATTTTTGATTTAAATCCAACTGCAGATTCCATTACAGTATTGATTGCTGAGAGAGCTCCACTAATGAATACTTCTAGTTGGTCAGTTCCTTCAATGAAGTCATAAGAATATGCTGGAATCCCATTTTTATCTAGTATTATTAATCGATAACAATCATAAGGAACAATATAGGAGACTTCGGTATTTTTGGAATATGCAAGTGCTACAAAAAAAGAACCAACTGCAGCTACAAGCAAAACCAATGAAGGAATGAAAATTATTTCTACTAATACTAAAGCGATAATTGTTCCTGGAATTGCAATAATGGCCCCAATAAAAATTAAGCGTGTTTGGTTTCTTATTTTTTTAGATTTACTTTTTTTATACATTATAAAAGTTGCTCTTAAGAATTCATACCCTGCACTTAAAATAAAAGCAAGTTGAAAAAATAGAAATTTCAGAAATGCTTTTGCATAGAATCCAAAATCAGGAATAAGTGGCATTTCGTAAAAAATAGAATTTCCCCCCCATAAAATAATAAATATTGCTCCTAAAAGAAAACTGAAATAAATTGCTTTTTTTAGATTAATATTCGCTTGAATTACGAGATTTGAAAAAATGAATAATGAGAAAAATGCAATATATGAAAAGAATACACCTATAAAGTACAAATCAATTGCGATTGATTCTGAATTTGAGAGAGGATAGAAAGTCGAGCAAATACTCCAAACTAGAAGAGCTGAAAAGAAAGCAGCTAACCATAATGTAGCAGGATTTTTATCTTTTCGAAATCGTTGAAAAAGAAGGGAACTGTTAAAAATTAAGATTAAATTAGCCAAATTTCCAATAATTAAATGTAATATTATAATGTTCATAATTAAATTGAGAAATTTTTAACGTAAATATCTTCACTTAACAATTTTTTTTAGCCTAATCAAGCATTTCAGATAAAGGGTTAAAATCTATTTTATATTCTTCCTTAAAAACACGAAAAATATAACGAGTTCGATTTCCAACTAACAACCCTATTATTTCATAATCAAAGTTTTTCTTGTTTAAATAATTTTCAATTTCAATTATTGTTTCTGTGCGTGTTTTAGGAATAATAAATGCAATAATTCCCCCTGGATTCAGATGAGACCATCCTTCTTGAATCATTTGTAGAATAAAACATTCTCCTGCATTTCCTTTACTTACTAATTCATGATTTTTACCTCCCCAAATAACCTTTGGAGATAATATTTTATCATAATATGGGGGATTTGAAACAATATAATCGACTTTAAGATCTTTTGGAATAACTGAATTAATTATTCCACCCTTTGAAAGAAATAACTTTATTTTTTTTCCCAATTTATTCTTTTGAATGTTTTTCTTTGCTATTTTGAAATATTCACTATCAATTTCAGTTGCAAAAACATTGCAGTTAAAGTGTTTGGCAGCTAGCATTGCAATAATTGCACTTGCACCAGTTCCGATTTCCAATAGAGAGTGTTCTAATTTGTTTTTCTCTCTCGAGGAAGGTTCATTTGTCTTTTTATAATTAATTACGTGTTTTAAAAAATTATAACGCATTACAGGAGTTGGAATGATTGCATTAGGAGAAAATTCAATATCCAATTGAAATAAATCTTGAGCGATGTATCGGTTGTACAAGAGTAATAATTCCCTATTTTCGTTATCAATACGTGGAGGGTTCTGAGATTTTAAAAATGGGATTAAGTCTGGATGTTTTTTAATTGCTTGCGATGTTGGGTAACCAGTTTTTATTCTTAATAAAGGTATTCCTAAAGGATTAAATGATGTTTTATGTTCAAGATTGGTTGTTAAATGTTCCTTTTTTGCATTTTTTGCATTTTTTGTATTTTTTGTATTTTTCATATTTTTCATATTTTTATTTTTTTTCTAATATATTCGATTCTTTTTCGTTATTCATAAAAATACGATATGTAAAAAAAAAATTCTTTGTAATATTTATATAGATGTATTCCCATATCGTGAATAATGTTAGAAAATGAAATATATGATATAGGGAATGATTTCAAAATTTTATGTTCCAAATTATCATCTAAAACACAACATAAACTTATTCGTGAGTTTAAATTAAAGAAATCATCTAATCGATTTAAAAGTATTCTTACAATTCTTCAAAATAATGCTGAAAAGTTTCTTAACGATAAATCGACTTTATCTTATCATGATGGAGTGTGCTTAGTTAGAGCTGCAATTCGATTAAGCTTAACCATTAATGACGCTAATTGGATAAGTAAAATTAAATTCAACGACATTTTTTGTATCTCTTCTCAAATTGGGATTGATAATAAACCTTCTTTTAAAGAAAAATGGGAAATTATTCAAGAATTCTTTTTACATTTCGATTATACAATAGACCCTGAAAAAGAAGTAATTGAAATGTCCAAATTTTTAACAAGTGCTTTCTATTTATATTCTTTAGGATTTTTCGATGAAATAGCCAGTTTAGTTGAAAGAGCAAAAGAGGTTTATAATAAAAATCCAAATGATCGACTTTTAACTTTTAATTATGCTCTATTTTTGAATTATTATTCTTGGGTTCTAAGAGAAAAAGGAAGAATTGATGAAGCAAAATTATATTCCACAAAAGTGTTAAGTATTTTAAAAGAATTAAAGAGTCAAATATTGGTTATGATATATACAAATTTAATGGGTGCATTTTTCCTACATTTGGGAGAAACCGAGAAAGCGCTATCATATTTTAAGACAACTAAAAGAATCAGAGATGATTGGAATGATTATAATGGTATTTTCATCATATTAACTAATATTGGCTCAACCTTGCAATATCAAGGTAAATATAAAGAAGCAATTGAAATTTTAGAAAAAGCTTATCAAATTGGTACTGATTTATTTAATAAACAAATATTAGGTCAAATCAATTTCTCAATAATGTTGAATAATCTTTCTGAAGCTTACTTTTATAATGGAGATCTTAATTCAGCTTTTAATTATATTCAAAAAGCAGTCAATTACTTAAATCCAGCTCAAAATACAACATATGTATATACAGAAATAAAAAGAAATTATTTTGAAATATTATTTGAAAAACAGGATTATGAGCCAGCAAAAAAAATTTTGGACGATTTTTCTCAAATACTATCAAAGAAGAAATTTGATCATATTTTAATCGCATATAATTATGGAATGGCGAGAATAAATTGGATTGAGGGAAAATTCACTGATGCAAATAATTATTATATGAATGCTTTAGATTATGCCATTCGTTCTAAAGATTTTAATTCTCAATTAAAGATCCAATTACGATTAGCTGAATTGTATTTTACCGAATTCAGCAAAAATAGTAATATTGTTGCTTTAATTAAGGTTAGGAATTTTCTAGAAAATCTTATTTTTGCCGCAAAAGAACAAAATTTCTTATATCTTCAATGTCGTTGCTTAATATTAAAAGCAAATATTGAATTGATTCAAGATAATTATTCTGAAGCTGTAAGAATATTAAAGAATGCTTTAAATTTTACAGATGAACATCAAAAAGAACATGAAATAATCATAAAAAAAATTACAGAAATTGAAAAAATCCGACAAGAAAATATATTATCAACTAATGATCATAAATCTCTTTTAGATGAATCACTTCTTCAATTAAATAATTCAATGAAATTCTCGTTTAATCGAGCTCCAAAGAAAATTGATATAAAAACATTTGGACTTATGATTATCGATAGTGCAGGTTTACCTGTATATACTCATTTTTTGGAAGATGAATTGAAAAAGGAAGATATAATAATTTCTGGATTGATTTCTGCAATTAATTCTTTCTCTCAGAATGTTTTAAAAGAAAAAGAAATTGGTGCTTTGAAATCAATACAGCATGAGAATATAAATATTTTATTAGAAAATCAAAATGAACGGTTAATTGTTTTAATTGCTAATAAAGATTCTTTTATTTTAAGAAATAAAATGCTTCAATTTAGTTTTCAAGCTAATATTATCAAACCACAAAAATTAGTGTTTGATTTAAACTCAAAGAAAAAAGAACTAGATGCTCTTTTTAATGAAATCTTTAAAAAATAACTAATCAGATAATATTTACTAAGAAAATCATAATGATGATTGAGAAAATTACTATGTCATTTTTAACTAACAATATTTACTTTGTAATTTCTTCAATCATTCAATTAAAATAAAATTAGGAAACATTTTTCTAATAGGTTGGTAAGGACATTTCATTAGTATTCCGGATTTTAGAGATACTTCAAATGATTTAATATTTAAATTTCTACATATGCATGTTATTTTTACATGATTTTTTTCTGTTAAGCTAATTGATTTAGCATAATTGCATTTCCCACATGGAATTAATTCACCAAGCAAATCTTTCATCCCTGCATCTTGGATTGTGAATTCCCTCATATTTTTTATCGTTTTCTCTCCTCCCTAAAAAATCTGATAAAAAAAATGTAAAAAAAAAAGAAATAGAATCAAAATGTATGAAGATTTTTTTCTATAGGTGTAAAGTAAACAATAAGATACGGAATTAGTACATCAAAGATTGTTTGTAGTGTGTTGATAAAAACAACAGTAACTATGACGGCAACTGTTCCATTAATTTGCTCCATATTCAGCCATTTTAAGGTCATATAATCTAATGCAGAAAACATATATTTCAGAATAAGATAATTTAATACGACCATTAATAACGTCCGTATTACCCAAGCAATAATCATGGGAGGAAAGTAATTTTTTGGCTTTTTTAAATGTTCATGGGTTAAGGATTTATTATGGATTCTAAGCCAAAAATATGGCAATATAATAAACCAAATAGTGCTGAGAAATTTCATAGTAGGGCCAATCCAAATAGTTGGATCGAATGGAATTAACCCAATTGTTCCAATAATTGTTGTAATTAGTCCTACTCTGACACCGAATATTAAAAAAGCAGCAATCCAGATAAGAGACACTGGATCAAACCATGCAATGTACCATCCAGGTATACGTGGAATGAATGTTGCTGTATAGGATAAAGCAATCGATAATGCACCAAAAATAGCTGCTCCAGCAATTTCAATTGTAAGGCTTTTTTTAGAATTTGATTCAACTTTACGTTCTAGAAGCGTATCAGATGAAATTTTATCAATAGACATTTTTTCAAATGAGGTCATAAGAATTTTCCTGTCTTTGAATTATATACAGACAAGTAACTGTGGGAAGAACTATATTTTAATTTTACCCATTATTGATATGGCTTTACCCATATTTGGGTAATTTGATATAATTTGTATTTCATTTACTTTATTATTTTTAATTATGAAAATTTTATCGTTTATTATTAAGAGCTGATGGATAAATTATTGAGAAGTACTTGATTTAAATCTTAATGTATTCACCTGGAGTGTTATTATTTTAGTTCTTTCAGACAAAATGGGAAAATTATTTGAAAGAATAAAAAAATTGGGATTATAAAAGCATTCTATTAATTATTTTTTTCTTTTGGTTCACGAAATCCATTAAATATTAAAATATATCCAATAATCATGATAATTCGTGCAATTACAACTAATGAAATGAGTGAAGATGGAAGAATTGCATCTAATATTGAAGCAATTGCAAATAGTGCCCATCCAATTGCCAAAAAGGTCATATGTTGGATATTACTTGAAGGGGAATTATTGCGTTTTAACTTTCGTCGTAGTATAAAGAAGCCTCCACTTTGTACAAATAATAAGCTTAAGATATAGATCCCTGTTATCACTAATACGACTGAACCTAGAGATATCTCCAACATTTCATCTGAATTTGGCGTGCTTGGAATAAACATTGGGGCTGGAAAGAAAAATATGCAGATCCAATAAATAACCCATAAAATTCCTAAAACATATTGCACCCATTTTCGCCATTCAGGTTTGAATATGGAGAACCCAAGAGAGAGTGCTAAAAATGTTGCAACGGGAATTAATGTATAGGACAGCTGCCCAAATAAAATGGGATTAATATCATTATTTGTGATAAGGAAAGTAAGAAAATTTACTACTGTTCCTAAGTAAAATAATCCAGAGCAAAATCCGAGTAAGGCAACAGAAGGGAGGAGCTTTTTTCGTTTTTTAAAATAAAGGTATGTAAAAAGTACTCCAAAATATACGCCCGTTAATAGGACGCCGATTGCGCTGATCCCATTTAACCAATTATTAAGTGATACCATAATTCTCTGATATATAATTTCACAACTCACATATATGAAAGTTATCATGAAAATCTAAAATAATGGAGTTTTAATAACAATATTGAGAAAAAAATAAAAAATTCTATCTTTTAGGAGTGCACAAGTAAAGATTTTTTTAGAATAACATGTAAATTTCTTGATTCTTAATAACAATCATTTTTCCATTAGATTAAAAAAAAATATCCTTATATTTCGTTCTACTTATGTTACAAAATCTAAATATTGAACTTATTCGTACATAATAATTTCTGACATTTATCAATGAAATTACAAATGTTATAATTTTTTTGTTCCGATATAAGCATCCATACATAACGGTAAATGAAAACACTTTTTAGTATCTTTAATGGAGAGTATTTTGGTGAATTACTTCTTTTTTTTCCAATTTTTTGTATAACACTGAAGTAAATTCAATTATTATATGAAGGTAACTAAAATGGGAAATGGATTAATGGGCAAAATATATCGAATTAATCTTTCAAATAAGTCTGTAGCGCTTGAAGATGTACCTCTTGAAATTTTTCAACAATTTTGGGGAGGTGCAGGTTTAGGAACGAAATTTATTTGGGAACATGTAAAGAAGTTGGAATCTAATGGTATTAGTTTGAAAGATTTTGACGCTTTTTCACCAGACAACTTGATATTCTTTGGAACTGGACCAGGAACAGGAATTACCGGATTTCCAAGTCCTGGGCGTCATCATGTAATGACTTTAAAATCTCCCTTAACAGGTTCAATCGGATCTTCAAATTCAGGGGGAAAATTTGGTGCATTTTTGAAAAAGGCTGGAATTGATGGAATTATTATTGAAGGAAAAGCTGATTCGCCAGTGTACTTAGAAGCAATCAATGGAACCGTACAGATTAAAGATGCAAGTTCTTTATGGGGTAAAACTGTATTTGAAACCAATGATGAACTTTTGAAAGAATATGAAAATGTAGGTTTTAAGATAAGCATTGCATGTATCGGACCTCCAGGAGAGAAACTCTCACCAATTGCTTGTATTGTGAATGATGCACATAGAGCTGCTGGCAGAACTGGTGTAGGGGCAGTTATGGGTTCTAAGAATTTAAAAGCCATTGTTACTGGGGGAAATCAGAAAGTTGAAGTTGCAGATCAAGAAAAGTTTAAAGAGATATCCAAATCTCTACTTGCAAAAATGAAAGAAAATGGAGTCACAGGTACTGGCTTACCCACATATGGAACTGCAGTTTTGGTAAATATTGTTAACAATATCGGCTCACTTCCTGAAAAAAATTGGCAATTTGCTTATAACGAAAACGCAGAAAAAATTAGTGGAGAAACCCTTACTGAAAAATATCTACGTAAGCGAAATCCGTGTTGGGGTTGCACTATTGCGTGTGGACGAGCTTCTAAAGTTGATGAGGGGCCGTTTAAAATTGCAGAAACTGAAGGACCAGAATATGAATCCATTTGGGCTTTTGGTAGTTCTTGTGGTGTTTATGATATGCCTGCTATAATTATGGCGAATCATATATGCGATGAATATGGTCTTGATACAATTTCTGCAGGATCTACAGTCGCAGCAGCAATGGAACTTGCAACAAAAGGATTTATTCCAGCAGATGATTATGCTGGTTTGGATCTTAAATTTGGAAATGGTCAAGGTTTAGTTGACGCAATCAAGTTGATGGGTAAAGGAGTAGGTTTTGGTCAAAAATTGTATATGGGTTCATATCACTTAGCAAATTCCTACGGTCATCCTGAATTAAGTATGACTGCCAAAAAGCTCGAAATGCCAGCATATGATCCGAGAGGAATCAAAGGAATTGGCTTAAATTATGCTACAGCTAATCGGGGAGGTTGCCATGTCACAGGTTATACTGTAAGCCCTGAAGTTGTTGGATTACCTGAGCAAATTGATCGTTTAGATTATAAAGTGAAACCCAATTGGGTGAAGATTTTCCAAGATTTTACCGCTGCTGTTAATAGTACTGTGAATTGCTTATTTACTACATTTGCTTTAGGTACTGACGATTTTGCAGCACTTATGAGTGTTGTGACGGGTTGGGATGTCAAACCTGAAACAGTTTTGACAGTTGGCGAACGTATTTACAATCTCCAACGTGTTATCATGGAAAAACTTGGAATTATCAATCAAGACTTTTTGCCTAAACGATTGTCTGAAGAATCCATTCCCGAAGGTCCATCGAAGGGCGAATTGTTTAAATTGGATGAAATGCTTAAGGAATATTATAATTTACGCGGTTGGGATGACCGTGGTGTACCAAAACCAGAAAAATTGGCTGAATTAGGAATTAAGTAATCATTTGCTATCGCATATAGATCTTAATCCTTTTCTTTTTTTATTACGTTTTATTAGGTCAGTTATCTGATGAATTCGTTCTCTTTGAAAACCTTACAAATTGAGATCACTACTAAATGCAATTTTGATTGTGCTATGTGCCTACATTCTCAAAATTCGCTTGAAAGAAATGAGATATCAGTCGACTTATTTAAAAAAATTGCTAAAGAAGTATTTTCAGGATTAGATCATCTTATTTTGTATGGTGTTGGTGAACCACTTACACATTCAAATTTTCTTAAACTTTTGGAGATATCACGTATTTATCTTCCTCCTCATGCAAAGATTGAATTTACTAGTAATGGATCTTTATTGGCAGCAGACTTTCTTGAAGAGATATTAAAATACAAGGTAGATCGAATAATTATTTCACTTGATTCTCCATTTTTAGCCAAGAGTAGTAAAATACGAGAAGGGTTCAATCCAGAAGTATTTAAAAATTTAAAGGTTTTAGCTGAAGCATATCAAGCCAGAAAAATTCCCAATCTTGCAATTGAAACGGTTATATCTAACCAAAATCTGTATGATCTTTCATATTTGGTTGAATTTTGTGCAGAGATAGGAATTCCAAAAATATTTTTATCCCATCTTCTTCCTTACACTGTTGAAATGGAAAAAGATTCTCTATTTCTTCCTATTTCTGCTGATGCATTTGATTTATTAAATAACGTTGGAGAATTAGGTTGGGAAATATTAAATCAAGTAATTCTTACCCCTAATTATCATAAATTTATAAATACTGAGCATAATTCTCAAATCCAGCAAATGTTAAATTCTATTTCTGAAGCTCAGATAAATAATATTGATTTTGATTTACAAAAAATTATGGATGTTATTCAAAAGAAGCAAACGATTAAAAATGCTCAACATGTTTTTAAAGAAATCTCTAAATTAGCAGAGAAAAATCATATTCTTATAGATTTACCTCCACTTTTTGCAGAATCCACTCAGCGAGAATGTCCGTTTGCAGCTCGTGATGGATTATTTATTTCATTTGATGGAAATGTTATTCCATGCTATAATTTTGGCCATGAACATAAAGTTGTGATAAATCATCATGAACGATTAGTAAAACCCTATATTCTGGGAAATCTTACTAATCCAAATACTTCTTTCAAAGACATTTTGCAGTCAAGCAAAGTAAAACAGATTCATTCTGTTTTAAATTGTATTTCCAGTCAGGTACCATTCTGTGGAGATTGTGTATATTCCACTCAAAATTGTTATTATATTACCGATAATTCAAGCGATTGTTATGGAAATACTCCTGGTTGTAATGAATGCCTTTATAGTGTTGGATTTGTTAAATGCTTATTTGATATTTAATTTAATCTATTAAATTGATATAAATTAATGATTAGAGTTATATATTATATACTATATTACGATTGTATCTTAAATTTGAAGAATTTAATTGAATGAATGATAAAAAATGGATTCTAAAGTAGATGAAAAAATAAATGAAAAAGTTTCAGTCGAAGTTCGAGTTTTTGCAAATCTACGCCCATTGACAAAATTCAAAAAGCGTATTTATTCTGTTCCAAAAGGAATCACGATAAGAGAGTTATTAGATGAGATCTCACAATCAATTCTTTATAATCGAGAATTTTTAGAAGAGACAATTGATTTTTCAACTCAACCTGAACAGTTAAAAAAATATGTTAAAATTATTTTAAACGGCCGTATTTTATTCACAGAATTTGCATTGACAACCCAAATTGAAGAGAATCCGTCAGTTGTAGCAATTTTTCCTCCAATTGGAGGTGGTTAAATAATTTTTTATTAATTAAAGCCATTCTGGACATCAGAATTTAAATATTCAATTTACTTAATCAAATTTTTTTCACCATTAATTTCTTAAAGAATGCTTTATAGAAAATATATAAGAATGCGATTCGATTCTAATGTTTACCAAGAAATAATCATGGGAAGCATGTGGGATATGCAAATGATGTCTCAGATGCCATCAGCCATGATGTTGAAGTCCATGTTAATGGCAATGGCATAAGTAAACAAGATTCGATCGCTCTCTCTCTTCTTTTGTGATTGTGTTTGAACACAGAAAATATCGCCGATGAGAATTGGGCGATAGAATCTGTTATCTATGTATTGTTATTCAATTTCTTGTAGTAACATACGTTTAGAACTACAAATAGTTCTGAAATATTTCGATAGCATTTTGATTTAAGAAATACATAATATTAGAAAAAAATATCACAAATAGAAGGAGAAAAAAGAATGAGTCAAGATCCTAAAAAGAAAAATTCTGAATATATGAAAGAAAAACATTTTCCAGTAACTATAACTTCAGATCTTGAGCAGAAATTGAATGTTGCAATTATTGGTTGCACTGGATTAGTTGGACAATCTATTGTTGAAGCTTTAATTAACCATCCTTGGTTTAAAATTTCTTCGCTTCATGGTTTTGGGACAGTAGGAAAAAAATATAAATATGCACGACGAACAACTTCAAGTTTTAGTTTGCCATCTGAAATTGGTGAAATGATCGTAAAATCACTCGATGATATTAAAAAAGATGAAATTGATATAATATTTTCTGCAGTTCCTTCAGAATTTGCCGCAAAACTTGAACCTATATTGGCACGCGACTATCCTGTGTTTTCAACGGCATCATGGGCGCGTTATAAACCAGAGATACCGATATTTTTACCTATTGTTAATGGCTCTCACTTTGAAGTATTTGAAATACAGAAGCACATCCATGATTCACAAGGTTTTGTTTGTCCGGGTCCAAATTGTACTACAGTTGGTCTTGCAATTGGGCTATATCCTATTTTTCGTAAATTTGGGTTGGAATCTGTGAATGTAGTTTCAATGCAAGCTATTAGTGGAGCAGGATATGCTGGTGTGAGTGCATATGATATAATAGGCAATATTATTCCATACATTCCTGAAGAAGAAAGGAAAGTCAATTATGAAATAAAAAAAATATTTGCACAAATTAATAGCATTGAATTTCAAGGAAATAAAAATAATCTTTCAGAAAATTCCATTTTCGTTTATCCCAAATTTAAAATTGATTCTAAATGCAATAGGGTTCCAGTTTTAGAGGGGCATTTATTATCTGTTTTCTTCCAAACTAAAATTCAGTGCTCTGAATTAGAAATTCGCCAAGCATTTAATGAGTTTAATAAAAATAGAGAAAAAAGCAGTATTGGTGGTCTAAATCTCCCTAATTATCCCAAAGAGCCCATTTATCTCTTTTCGTCTAGTGAAAAAGATAGGCCTCAACCAAGAATAGATTTAGCAGATCCGTCTTTAGGTATGATTACATTTATTGGGGGATTAGGGCCCACTAATTTTGAAAAAGGATTTAAAATGACGATTTTATCGCATAACACAGAATTAGGTGCAGGTAGAGGTGCTGTACTTAATGCAGAATATCTTTATGCTAAAGGGACGATAGGGAGGAAAAGCTGATGAATGAACAAGAAAATCCTAATAAAGTATTTATTATGAAATTTGGTGGGTCGTGTTTAACTAAACCTGATGATTTTAAACAGATTGAAAGCATTATTCGATCGCATTATCAACAAAGTACCATTCCAATTTCTATTATTTTAGTCGTTTCTGCATTGAAAGGAGTTACTGACTTGTTGATTGAAGTAACCAAATTAGCAAGTAAAGGATGTGGGCATGATGTAATTTCTCATTTAAAACAAATCGAAGAAATTCATGAAGAGTATATTGATTTATTATTTGAAGAAAATTTTAAAGTAACTAACAGTGCTAAAGGAGAACTACAACTGATATTACACCAACTTTCAAAAGTTTTGGAAGAAGTGGAAGAATTTGGAATTATTCCTTATTTTATTGACTATGTAATGTCATTTGGTGAAAAACTCTGCGCTACTTTGGTTAATTTATATTTAAAACAAGAAAATTTTACTTCATCGGTATTTTTTGGTGAAGAATTAATCATTACAAACAGTGAGTATAATAAAGCCATACCTAATCTTCAACACACTCGAGCTCGTATTAACCAAAAAATAATTCCTTTACTTAAAAATAATCGAAATCATCAAGTTATTGTAATCACTGGTTTTATTGGTCGAAATGAAATTGGTTATACGACTACATTAGGAAGAGGTGGAAGTGATTTTACTGCAACAATCATTGCCCGTATGCTTTTTGATTTGAATCTATTTCATGACGGAAGAATAATTCTTTGGAAAGATGTGCCTGGTGTACTTTCTGGTAATCCTAAATATATTCAAGATCCACATCTAATTCAAAAACTCAACTATAAAGAAGCAAAAGAAATTGCTGTTCTTGGAGCTAAAATTCTACATCCCAAATGTATAAGCATTATTGAAGACCAAAAGATTCCCATTGAAATTCGTCATTTTCATCTACCTGAGAATTCAAATTTTACCTATATTTCATCACAAAGCATGGAAATTCCTATAAAAGGGATTGAAATAACAAATTCTTCTAACTTAATAATTCTTAAATCCCCATTTTTATTCCAAGAATCTACTTTCTTAATGGAATTATTCTTATATTTCAATAAAAAAAATTGGCACATTTCACTCTTTCAGAAAACATTTTCCCAAAATAGATTATTATTATGTTCTAAAGATTCAAATATTGGGGAAAAATTAGAAGAATTTTGTCATAATTCACAGATACAAAGTGAATGGTTAAAAATTAACATAATATCAGTTGGAATTATTACTATCATAACTGAATCTTTTTACCAATCTGAAATTATCTCTAAGATTGGACAAATTCTAAAAAGGAATGGAATTCAAATTCACGGAATTTTACAAGATTATAATGGAATAACTGTTTCGATCGTTCTTAATCGCAAATTTATTCCAATGGTGGCAAATGAAATAAATTTGATTTTTTCTGATGAATGCAATAAAGATAATAATAGTAAAAAGAATGTGGAGGAATAAAAATGGAGAAAACTTATGAAGATATAAATTCAAAAATTAATGACAAGACAGCAGTAATATTAACAGCAGAAGAAATGGTTTCATTAGTTGAGAAAGAGGGTGTGGAATATGCTGCAGAAGCAGTAGATGTTGTAACTACTGGAACATTTGGTTGTATGTGTTCAAGCGGTGTATTTTTTAATTTACCACAGCCAGATCCACCAATTAAAATAGAAACTATTGAAATTGATGGCGTAAATGCATATCATGGAAATGCTGCAGCGGATTGTTATTTAGGCGTAACTCAAGGGAGTCGATTTTCTGATAAAATTGGTGGAGGTCATGTTCTTGAAAAACTCGTCAAAGGAGAAAATGTGTCAATTCACTCGACAGGGACTGGAACTGATTGCTATCCTCGAAAATCATTTGATGTTTCTTTTGGGCTTCAAGATTTTAATCAAGCAGTGATGATCAATCCACGAAATGCTTATCAAAAATATGTTTGTGCTGTCAATTCATCTGAAAAAACTTTATATACATACATGGGAAAACTTCTTCCCAAATATCAAAATGCGACCTATGGTGGAGTTGGGACAATATCACCTTTACACAATGATCCATCTTATCAAACCATTGGTGTTGGAACTCCAATTTTTCTTGGAGGGACAGTTGGACATATAATAGGTCCTGGAACTCAACACAATCCTGAATCAGAATGGGGAAATATAATGGTTTCTGGAGATTTAAAGAAAATGGTGCCAGAATTTATTGCAGGTGCATTTCTTAAAGGATATGGATATAGTTGTTATATTGGTTTAGGAATTCCAATTCCTATTTTAAATGAATCTTTAGCAAGAACAACCGGGACTCCTGATACTGAAATCTTTACAAGTGTTTTAGATTACTCTACAGGTAAAAGAGAGCGCCCATTTATTCGTCGTATATCATATGCTGAGTTAAAAACAAGACAAATTGAAATTGAAGGAAAAATGGTTCCTGTTTCTTCAACTTCATCGTATAGTAAAGCTCGTAAAATTACTAAGATTTTAAAAATGATGATTGAAGAAAAGAAATTTCCAATTGTCAAACCTATACAGAATTTGCCAACAAAACAAAGTTTTAAAACTTATCAATCGGAGGATGCGTAATATGAATAATTCAAATAAGTTTAATTTAAATATAGAAAACTCTAATGGAATAAACCCAAATGATGCCAACTCTACAAATTCAAATTCATTTGATAAGAACTCAGTAAAAATCAACAAGAAACCAATACAGTTTAATATTGATTTATGTGTTGAATGCGGTTGGTGTACTTCGTACTGTAGATTTGGTGCATTGAGTTTTGACACTAATTATTCGTTTTTATTTAAAGTCGAAAATTGCAAAGGATGTTTATTATGTTTAGATGCATGTCCTCGCCATGCACTTTACATATCATGAAATTTATAATTTTTAACTAGTAATTTTTTGTTAAAAGATCAATTTTCAATTTTTTTTTTCATTAGAATATTATTATCATCTTTGATTCTTATTAACTTAGGTAATTTCCCTTTTTTTCCAATCAGTTGATTTTTTACTATTAATACTCCTAATAATTCTGGGATTAAATTAAATGCATCTATACCTGAATTAATTGCTTCTTTATCATCTTTTCCTTTTACATTATTACAAATAAAAGTTGCAGCTGCATCTGCTAGTGCAGCATTAGCCGCAAATACAACAACTGCATCTGCTTCTCCAAAACTTTCTGCATGGCCGAAAGTAGCTGAGCTGGTTGCCACGCCTATTGGTTTTGATCCACCTTTATATCTAAAACCAAGTTTTGATTTCAATGAAGTTGATAAAACCATTAAACTGATAATAATATCTTCTTTAGAATTTATTGAGATTTCACCTCCATTTTCAACTACAGCGATGTTTGTTCCGGGATTTTGAATCATTACTGAAACCATTCTGTCTGCTATTGCACCAGCAACTGCTGCCATAGGTCCAACATTACATTTAAGACTTGCTTGTTCCATTGCATAAATTAATGAATCTTTATTTACTATTGGATTACTTATAAAAGGAACATATGAATTTCTCCAATCTTTATGAATATTTACAAATTTTTCGAGTTCGTTGATATCATTATAAAATTGAGTCTTAGTTTTTTCAATATTCTCTCGTTTGTCCGTAATAATGGTACAATCTGAGTGTTTGTATTGAAAGTGATGAGAAATCCGTATTTCAGTTGAGTTTTTCACAGTAAGGATTTATTGTTTCTCAAAATTTAATAATTTTTTTACAATTCTTCAAAAATTACAAAGAAATTTTTTGTTTGTATAATAACTGATTAACATATGTAAGTTGAACTCTTTTTTTCTTTTCATTGGGATGAAGTTCCCACTTATTTTCTGTCTTTTAATGAATACAAACCAGAAAAAATTAAATTACCTAAATGAGTATATGTTTGTAGGTGTGAGAATTTTTTAAAGTACTTCTTTTTGGTGACCTCAAAATGAAAGAATTGATTTTCGAAATGATGCAAGAATTGCTAGATATGACTATATTTGAGTTAGAATATAATCATAGAGCGAAAAACAATCCTTTCTCAGAAAAATGGAAAAATTGTACAAGAACAAGATCTCGTGTTAAAAAGATGCAAAACTATCTTTATCGAGCGATATTAGTTTTTTTACGTTCAGAAAAACATGAGAAATTCTTTAATACTGTCTTAAGACCATTTGTTCATTGTAATTATAGTACCTTTATTGAGTCTTTCAAGCGTCAGCAGAAGTATAAAGATAAGAATATTCCACTTGATTATATGAATATTCTATATCAAACTATTTATTTTAAATTAGATCTAGATGAAATATTCATACTTTTGACTAATGTAATTATGTGGGAACATCAGTCCTATCCTTCTCTATTAGAATATGCTATTTGTCAAGAATACCAATCGCAAAATGATATTGATACCAGTGATGATTTGCTACGATATTATATTCGCTTTTTAGATGTGCTTTCTTCCTCTGAGATAATTTCATTATTTGATCTCGATGCTTTGAGAAATACTATTAAAATAGACTATAAAAAAATAGGAAAGAAACCATTAAGTTCTCTTTTACTTTTTAGAGATTGGCCATTATTAAATACAGAGTCATTTCACCGTCGCTTTCCTCATTTTAAAGAAAATTTATCCCACAAAATCGTTAACCCTCCTGAAATGTATTATTCCAACACATTTAATATTCCTTTAAACTGATTAAATCTTGATTATTTTTTTTTAAATAATTCCAAAGATGCATATATTTATAAGAGTTTAGTAAATCAACTAGTATGAGATTATAATGGCACCTGAAGCAATTTCTTCTATGTTTTTTCCATATAAAACATTGTATGACGAAGCCTGGGATGAAGAATGGGCTCAAGATTGGAAAAAAATTACCGAAATTTTTGATAAAATTGAGCAATTAGAACAATTATTCAATTCTTTATATGTTTCAGTTTTACGTGAACTATCTCAGCAAAAATTAATTCTCGATTTGAAGAAATACGCCTATTCGCTTAGCAAAGTGATAATTGATAAATATAAAAGATATGATTAAAAAATAAAAAATTAAAAAAAATTTTTTTGCTTTTATTTTTGATTAATTCTTTTTAAATTCAATCAGAATTTCACCCAATTTTTCTGGAGTTACAGATTTACCACAATAACTGCATTTATAGTTATTTCCTTCATGAATTGCATGAACGTTTTTCTCACGAACTACTGAATAGCAATTTTCATTTAGGCAGACATTAAAACCATGAGTGGTCCAAATATCTGGATCGGGGTTTGATACGGGTGTGAAATCCATTGGATTGGCGGTGACCTTAGTCTGAATTGCTTCAGCATTATCCTTTATAGTTTTTAAAAGAAATGGATGTTTTGTGCTTAAATGAAGTTCAATGGATTCTCCTGTTTGTAGTTTTGCATTTTTGCGTAAAAATTGGATGGTTCGAAGCAAGTCTCGTAAAATTCGCTCTTGTTGAATTTCTTCTGATTCTTCCAAATCCAAATAAATTGCGTACTCTCCCCATTCTGTGGATAAGTAATCTGGATTTTTCGGTGAAGTCTTCCTGATTTTTATTTCCTTTACATTACTCATTTCTTGAATCAATTGTGGGAAAGAAGGTTTAGGGTTGTCGTTTTTAGGAACGATAATTAATCCTTTCGTAGGCCAGCGAAGTTTTATTTTATGTTCAGATTTTAATGAACGCACTTCATCAATTATTCTACGAGCAGTAGCCATTTCTTCTTCAATTTCATGATTATCATATTCAAGGGATGGTTTTGGCCATTGTTCCAAATGAATTGAGAGTTTTAACTGATCTGATAATTCTGAACGGAATATTTTTTGATAGATCTCTTCACACAACATTGGATTAACAGGGGCAAGCAATAGTAGCACACGATATAATACATGCCAAAGTACTGCTAAAGTGGTGTATTTTGAAGGGTCTTTATTTGATGGTTCAACTTGTTCTCGTATAATAGTGATGTACCAGCGAGAGAGATCATTTAATATGAAATTTTGTAAAGTAGCAGGAATTGATGGTAATTCGAATTTTTCAAAATAATCTGTTATTGTGCGAATCAAACTATTTGTTCGAGCCAGAATCCATTTATCTGCAGCAGAAAGTTCATCTTTTTTGATTAAATGTGTCTTAGGATGAAAATTATTTAATTTCATTTTTTCTTGGGCAAATTTGAATGTATTCCAGATTGTATTTAAAACTTTGAACGTATCTGTATATTCTTTGTAATCAAAATTCAAATCTTTTCCTGGGGGAGTACCCATTACTGAATAAAATCTGAATGTTTCAATTCCTTTAATCATTGACCAACGTTTATCATCTTTAATATATTTTGGTTTCCAGTGTTTCTTGTTTTTGGTTGATTTTTGTTTTGTTTTATCGAATTTAGACGTACGTTCATCTGCTGCCAATTCCCGTAAATATTCTTTTTGTTTTTCTGTTAAAATTTCTATATTTCCATTAATGACATCTTGTGGGTCCAAGGCATTTCCTAAAGATTTAGACATTTTCGTTCCATGACTAGTAACCCATCCGTGCATATAGCAAACGTTGTAATTTCTTTTCTTAGTAGAGACCATAGCACTGCATAATAAAGAGTTAAACCATCCGCGGATTTGATCTTTTCCTTCAAGAATAAAATCTGCGGGAACCCATGAATCATAATGTTCATGTCCATCAACAAATTTATGTGATGCCCACATTACTGATCCTGAATCAAGCCAAACATCCATAACATCTGGAATACGGGTCATCTTCTTTCCACATTTATCACATTTCCATGTAACTTCGTCAATCCAAGGTTTGTGGATATCATCAGGACAAGTTCCTGCGATATCTCGTAATTCTTCCATTGAACCAATTACATGCATATTATCACATTCAGGATTTTCACAAGTCCAAATTGAGAGGGGAATTCCCCAGTATCGTTGTCGTGAAATACACCAATCTTGTAAACTGGTTAACCATGATTTGAAATTTGTGGCACCTGCATATTCAGGTATCCAAAATATTTCATCATTTTCTTTTAACATTTCATCTCGCAATGCTGATGTCTTGAAAAACCATTGCTCGGTGGCTCTATATACTAATTTAGTATGACAACGCCAACAATGTGCATATTCATGTGAAATTGCATCTTCATGAACCAATGTTCCCCGTTTGTGGAGCATTTCAATAATTTCACGATTTGCATCATGTACATACTTACCTTTAAAGTATTCTCCTGCATCTTTCGTATAAGTTCCATCCATAGCGACTGGTGAATAGATCGGTATCTTATAGGAAACACCAACTTCGAAATCTTCAGGACCGTGTCCAGGTGCTGTGTGAACTAATCCACTTCCTCCGGTTTCTTGGACATATTCGTGAGAAAGAATGATTGTATGAACTAATGGTTGTTCTTTTTCTAATTCTGATTGCTTTGGTATTAAATCTGCAAAGGGATGGATATAGCGTTTTCCTTCAAGATCGCGTCCAGTATAACGTTCTCCATATGAAAAACCGTCTTCTGCATTTACAACCAATCCTAATTTATTTTGGAGGAGATCTGAAGTGGCTGCAATTGCCATAATCCAGAATTCGTCTTTCACCCGCATTTTGACATATTCAACATCTGGGTTGGCCATAATATTTGTATTGCTGATTAAAGTCCAAGGTGTTGTGGTCCAAATGATGAAAAACGTTTTGGGATCATCAACTGATTGAAATTTAACAAAAATAGCTGTATCAGTTATATCATGATACTCATATTCATGTTTGGCTAAAGCAGTAGCACATCGTGGACAGCAGTTTTGGGGTTTATAGAATTTGTATAAATACCCATTTTCCCATGCACGTTTAAGAGTCCACCAGATACCTTGAATATATGTATTTTTTAATGTTACATAAGGATTATCCCAGTCCCAGAAGGTGCAACCAAGACGCTTGAATTGTTCATTCATACTGGGAATTTTACTTTCTGCATAAGCTCTGCATTCAGAAATAAATTTATCCAATCCAAATGTCTTAATTTCTTGCTTATTTTTAATTCCTAATTTCTTTTCTGTTACAACTTCAATTGGTAAACCATGAGTGTCATAACCAGGAGTATCAGTTACACGAAATCCTTGCATTCGTTTATATTTAATGACAAGATCTTTCATGATTTTATTCCATGCAGTGCCTAAATGGACATCACCTGTAGTATATGGTGGACCATCAATAAATCTAAAAGTTTTTTCTTCATCAGTGGGTTCTTGAGCTTTAATTTTTTCGTAGATTTTTTGTTTCTCCCACCATTGTAATATATTTTCTTCAATTTTTAGTAAATTTAGATTTCCTAAGGGTTTCATTGTTTTTTCCTCAATTATTTTAATATATAGTTGAAATTTTTAAAGTTCCCGCCATTTAATCAATTTAAGATTTAGGTAGATTGTTTAATATGATGAACAAATTTTCATCTTAAAAAAAGATAATTGAATCACACTTGCTTTTTTTATCGAATTCTTTCAAATTTCAACGCATTTTCTTATTTCAGAATTATTCATCTTATTTGATTGACTTTGATCTCCCTAACTAATTAATAAGAAATTAATTTCTTTTTGATAGTGTTTAATATTACTTGCGTCTGAAACAAGATAATTATAGGGAGCCAATGAAAAGTGTTATGCGATAATTTGAATAATAGCGCCTGAGATGATCTTAAACAACTCCGTTGATATAGAAATAAGAATAGATGTTTCAGACGCGGGCATAATTTTCACTTATTCCTTTAGGACAGACCTATTTAAACTAAGATACAAATATATAAAAAGTTACGGGCATGAATGAAAAGAGCTAAGTAATTAAGTCGAAAGGAATTGTCAAATGAGTTGCTTTATCAAAATAACCTTATATGAACAGTTAACTTGGCATTATAAAGGAAAAAAGAAAAAATCAAAAAGAAATCTTGAGTTTATTTATAATTGATTATTGTATCTAATTGAAATTGCTTTAATTTAGCGAATCTGTCGGTTTCTAAATCTTCGCTGAATTGAGCTTCCCTTGCTAAAAATTGTTTTAATGCTTGGCGAACTGCCTCACTTCTTGAAGGATAAAATCCCAGATTGACCATTGTTTCTATTCCATCTAAATATTGATCTGGAATGTTAATCGTTACAATTTTCATATTTTTGAATTCCCCATGGTTATCTTTAAAAATGATAATAATATCTTAAAAAATGGTTGATTGTTGTTCAGATTTAAATCTTTCGATTGACGAGATTACAATGCGTCAATATTATCATTTTGTCGGAAATATTATTAAAACTTATTGGAAGAAGACGCATGGGTTCTGTTAGTACTTTAAATAGGTTAAGGATCTTATGTCAAAGGAGAAATATTCTATAAATAAAACAGTTCATAAGTATTAAAGATAAATGTGCGAATAAGTTTTAATATACTCTAAAATTTCAAAAACCAGTTTTTTTTAAAGTATTCATTATTTATTTTTACGAAATTATTAATTCAAAAAAGAGCATCTTCAAATAACTAGAATTCTATTATTTTTTAGTATTAATCTTTTAATTGAAAATTTAAATTAAGTTGATCACTAAGCAATGTGAAACATTCTCATGGTTCGACCTCAAGTATCTGATAATATTTGTGTTCGGTGTAAAGGTGCCCGTCTTCTTTGTGGAAAGTCAAAATGTCCTATATTACTAAAATACAGTGTATTAAAAAGTACTCTTTCTGTAGATCCTGGGCAATTCAAGGGTAAACAAGATATCTTTGGTGCTTCACCTCCTGCGGTTTTTGTTGGCCATGTTGGTTATCCGCATGTCAATATAGGACCATTAATTCCTATTGGTAATTTTTCCGCACAAAAAGATACAAGATATTTGGATTCACCTGAGAGTTGGTTTGGTAAGGATATTAATGAAATTATTGCTTATCGATCTGGTTTAGTACGTTCAAATTTTACTATGAATGTGAAGTATAATTTACCAATTTCAGAATTAGAAAAAGAACTATCAAGATCCAACTTAAAACTACTGGAAGCAACTCAAGAATTAACATTAGCTTCTAATTCTGTGGATACAGAGGCAAAACTTAGCCGAGTACGAGTAGGAATGCTTTATGGAACTCATTCACCACCACAAGGTCCAAGTGGAAGAGCAGAAAAAATACAAATTATCGATAATATTAAGGTTTTAAAACCTGTTGATAAAGCTGTTAGCGATACCGATTTAAAAGCAGTAGATGCAATTGAAGAATACCTATATCATGCAAAATCTTTAAATGTAACCTCCATTCAACGCATTTTTTCTGCTGGTTTATTAGGGGTTAAACAAAACCGTCGTTTAGTGCCGACGCGTTGGAGTATTACTGCAGTGGATGATATAATTGGTAAATATTTAAAAAAAAAGCTCCAGCATTATCCATCTATTGATAAGTATTATTCATTTTACGGGGAATATCTTGATAATAAATTTGTTATTATTTTTATTCCGGGACCGTGGGCATACGAAATGAACGAATGTTGGAATCAATCATCCATTTGGAATCAAGCAATTCCTGGTTTAAATATCCCAATGCAAGCAATTCAACCTGTGATTGTGAATGATTTTGAATTTGAACAAGGAAGAAAAAAATATGCTGATCATGTAACTGGTGCTTATTATGCTGCGCGAAAAGAAATTGAAGAATTTTTAGTTAATAGCAGACGACAGGCACGAGTAATTGTTTTTAGAGAAGTATCTGGTGGATATGTAGTTCCTCTTGGTGTGTGGGTAATTCGAGAGACAGTAAAACAAGCTTTAGCTAACGGTTGGAAGGGTAAAAATGTAAAAATTCATGAAACTCTAGAATCAGCTCTTACTAGAGTTGAATCCAAATTATCCATTCCTCTAGAATATTGGAAACATGCTAGTAACCTTCTTTCTTATATCCACAAACAAAAACGTTTGGATTTCTGGATACGTTCATCTTAGTTATTTTACTAAATATGAAAAGATTATTAAATTGCGAATTCACTCCTTTTCATGATCACATTGCATAGTAACTTTCCAAAATGCGGTAGATCTGATATACTCGCGACTTCATTACATTTTAGAAATAAAATTGTACTTAAGATCATTTTACTATCGATATTATTTAGTGGAGTATGGTATTCAACAATCTTTGTTCCTTTACAAAAAAATAATGAGGATCAAATTAATTTAGTTCAATCTTCTGCAAGAATTTCCAATAATAATACATCAACAAATTCAAGCAATAATTCAGCCGCGATTTATATGGAATATTATTATCAACCTGGTTGTTCTCTTTGCATTGAAAAAGAAGCTGTAATTGATCACTTTTTGATGGATTTTACTGTAAATTACACAAAAATCGCGGTTTTATATGGTGTAAATGAAACATACTACTACTCTCGATTAAATAATCTTAGTTTACCTCGTATCGGAACACCTGGTGTGATCTTTTTAAAAGAAGACTATGCAATTGGTTTAGGGTATAGTAAGATTACATATGATCAATTAAAATCAACTTATTTTATTATAGCGAATTATACTTCTGGTGGAAATAATAAAAATTCACCGCGAGAAAATATCACACCATGGATTTCGTTCGTTTCTGGTGTGTTAACAGGATTATCTCCTTGTATTATTCTGATTTTAGCTGTTGTAACTCCCAGTTTTTCTGCAGAAAAGCTAAACAAGAATCAATTTGTAAAAATTTTTTCTGGATTGTCGTTAGGAATAATATTTATGTATATTTTGCTTGGTTTGATAATTATTGGCACATTTGAAGCATTAGCAAATTTGATTTATTTAACTGGCTTTAAGTGGATTTTGGGAGGTTTTATGATCGGATTGGGATTATGGTACATTATTGATTCATTTTCTGAGAAAAGCAAGCTATTTTCTACACCAACTTCAGTAAAAAATTTTATATCTAAAATGCTACGTAAAGGATCCTTTATTTATGGATTTATTTTAGGTTTTATATTTTCATTAATCAAAATTCCTTGCATTGGCGCCATAATGATTTCATTATTTATGGGGTTAGTTGAAAATCCTATTTTCTTTGCTGTAAATTTAGGATTTTTCTACTTGGGATTAATTCTTCCTTTAATAATTGTTTTAATTCTCTTGCTTCATGGAAGTGAATCAGAAAAAATTAACCAAATAAGGATAAAATATCGCCCATTACTTCGAATATTATCTGGTCTTGCAATTATTGGATTGACATTGTATTCACTTTTAGGAGTATAATTAAAACAAAAACAGAATAAAAATATTTAACCAATCATCACCAATAAGAAATAGTAACATACATGAATTCTAATAAAATTCTATGCATTCGAAGGCAACGATCTTATGACTCCTCCGCTTTCAGGTTTACCTTCTTCAAGATCTTCACCAAAATATCATAAAAATCCAATGGATATTTATCAATTGATAATATCTAAAAATCCAATTGATAATAAGGTTGGATATGATTCATTTTTAAGAAGAACACATTGGTTGAAGGCGAAAACACCTGAATCATTAAAAAAATTTGCATGTCAGCAGTTAAATGTTAAGGAACGCAATGTCATTGCAAGTCTGAAGATGGTAGAACCTGCATTTCTATGGGCTTCGCAAGATGGTTTAGAAAGTGCTAAATTGGTAATGGTTGAAGCCGCTTATAAATATACTCAAAGTATTGGAGATACTTTTCCTCCAATTGTTGTCTGGAATTTTTTCGATTCACAGAAAATGCGAATGATTGTACATGATGGTCATCATCGCGCATATTTTTTTCACCGTATACGAAAAAGGGTTCAAGTAGTGTTGCTAGAACCTATTGGAAATTATGATCAAATGGAAGATAAATTCCGATATGCATTTCAAATTCAAAAACGTGTCATAGATCTACCTGTATCTCGCACTCGGAATTTTTCGGTGATTATATCATAGAAATTCATAGAAATTCATAGAAATTCATAAAAATTCATAAAAATTCATAGATATTCATAATGAAACGAAATGTTATCAAGATGTAAGTTAATAATTGCTCTAAAAACGATTATAAAAAAATGATAATTTAAAACTAGGAATTAATTGAAAATTATCTTAAAAATTAAATGGTGATCATTTCATGCAATTTCAAAAACCTGAAATTAAATGGCAGTTCATTAATGTCTCTGAATTCACTCCAGAGCATTTAAAGCATTTTTCACTGGCAGATATACGAAAAATGTTTTTACGTGTGAAAGATCCCATGGTTCCTGAATTGGCTTACCTCTCATTTTTACAGCATAGTATGTGGGGTGTGGAGTTTGATATTGAGCGAGGTATTCAAAAAGTACTAATGCAGCTACGATTACCACTCTTTAATGATCAAGGTTTAAGTTGGAGGCAAACATTTATCAATCCTCATATGGTTTGGGCCACTGAAGATTCACTTGATTATGATACTTATGAAATGTTAAAAGCTGGTATCCCTTATATGTTACAAACAAAGAAACCAATTCCACCTGTTATTGTTTGGTTAATTAAGGATGATAGTCGTTATAACTATGTCTGTCATGATGGTCATCATCGAGTGAAATTTTTTGCCCAATATGGAGGGAAAATGCCTACAATTTTATTGGAATATTGGATCGATAATCGAGACTCACCATTACTAACAAAGAAATTGCCTTATATGAAAATTGATAAATATGTCAAAGATTTACCAATTATTCAGCGTGATTTTTAGTTATAGAAGAAAATTTTAAGATAAATATTTGAAAATATAAGCTAAAAAGCCTAATTACTACTCTTTTAAAGAGATCCCTTCTTTATTTAATGTATGAACTCTTTGGAAAAATATCAATTTGCAGTTAGAAAATTTGAAGAATTTCATAATTATTTCGAAATTTCTGATTTTCGAAAATTTCTGCTTCTGATCTTAAATTTAGATGCTGGTGGTCCTGAGGCCATGATGCAACAGTTAGGAATGGGTGCAAAAACACGCTTAATTCTTCCTTATGATCCTGAAAAGAAAATATATTACACAAAAGTAATGTCTGGATTATCATATCATAATCAGATGGTTATTTATCATAAAAGTGAGAAGATTTCTGATACATTCATTAATGAATCAAATTCACCTTTATTTACAAAATATCTAAGTGATTATGAGAGAAAGAATCTTCTTCCAGGTAAATTTAAAATTCTCACACCAGAAATGCAAGATTATACCAAAAATATATTGAAAGGGAAAAATGCAACAAAAGCAATTGTTACTGGAGTTGAATCATTATTCTTTAATCTTGGTGAAATGATTGTAAGTCAACAGGCAAAATTTTTGTTTCTACTTGAAGATCCAAAGGCAGACATATTATTTTCTATGAATATTTCATTCAATCCTAACTTAGAAGCAGACCATATTCAAATGCTTGATGTATTTGTTGATGAAGAACATAAATATAAAGATCATACATTTATTCGGATGAAGGAAGGGGAAATGGAAATTGATTTATTGGATGAAATTAAAGAATTGAGCCATTCTGAATTGTACAAATCGCATTTTACTATAATTGTTCCGATAAAATCTTTAGAATCTCCATAAATTTCTGTTATTCTCTTTTTTTTTATTTTATAATAAATTTCTTAATTATTCATCCGTAAAGAGTAAATCGAATTCTTTTTTAAGGAGCAAGAGAAAAAATAACACATGAATAAATCTATATTGATTATAAACGGTTCTCCTCGAAAAAATGGATTAACCTATTCATTGGCTAAAATTTTCCAAGATAAAATTCAATCTTTAAATGATAATGAAAATAATAAACTAATGCAGAAAATAGACATTGAAATAATGCATTTGACAGATTTCAGTGTTAAGCATTGTTCTGCTTGTGATAATTGTCTTCGAAAACCTTATTTATGTCCTTTGGATGAGAAAGATGATTTTCAGATTATTTCTGAAAAAATGCTAAAAGCATCTGCAATTATTATAGCAACTCCCACTTATTTTTCAAATGTTTCAGGATTAGTCAAAGATTTGATTGATCGTAGTCGACCTTTAAAAATGGCCAAATACAAACTTAAAAATAAACTCTTTTCTGTGATTGTAACTTCTGGATTGCGCGCAGGGGGATTAAATGTAGTCCAGAATTCACTTATCCAGTATGCCTTAATTCAAGGGATGATTGTGGTTGCTGCATTAGGCCATCCTGTTTTGATGGCAAATTTACCTACAGAAACAAGTCAGAAAATGGAGCTTACAGATTTTAGGAAATCTTCTGATATTTCTGGAGTTGCAAAAGCAAATTGTGAAGCATTAGCTGAACGTTTTTGGATAATGCTTCAAGATGGTTTTTCATTTGAATAAAATCAAAGAAATATTATAATGAAAATTAATGATTTTATTTATAGTTAGAGAATTTCCTAATTCCCATGATTTACTTTTTTGTGGTTAGATTTAAGAAGTCACCTCTCCATTTTGCAGGTAATTAGAGTTGGAAGAACAGTTCCAACCATTTGATATGATATATTCAATTTTTTA